>NZ_JBHVXZ010000035.1:0-83933 GCF_042881395.1 Amycolatopsis sp. NPDC058278
GTCAAGGCCGCCGTCCCGGCGGCCTTGACGGCTTCGTCATCCGGGGCTGCGCCCCGGGCCGGGGGCTCCGCCACCCGGAACCCCCGAAAGAAGCTGGTCGCGTTTCAGCCCAGTGTGCCGCCGACCTTCACGTGTCCCTTGAGCAGGTTGCGGGCGATCGTCCGGCGCTGGATCTCGTCGGTGCCTTCGTAGATGCGCAGCAGCCGCAGCTCGCGGTACCAGCGCTCGACCGGCAGCTCCCGCGTGTAACCCATACCACCGTGGATCTGCAGGACGCGGTCGACGATTTCGTTGGCCTTCTGGCCGCCGTACAGCTTCGCCATCGACTGCGCGTGCCGCGAATCGAGGCCCTGGTCGACCTGCCAGGCGGCGTGCAGCACCAGCCACCGCAGCGCTTCCAGCTCGACGCCGGAGTCGGCGATCATCCACTGGATGGCCTGCCGCTCGGCGATCTTCTGCCCGAACGTCTCGCGGGTGTTGGCGTGCTCGATGGCCATCGAGATCAGCCGTTCGCACGAGCCGATCGCGCGGGCGGGCAGCAGGTAGCGGCCCTGGCCGATCCACTGCATGGCGAGCTCGAAGCCGCGGCCCTCCTCGCCGAGGATCTGCGTCTCCGGGACGCGGACGTCCTGGAAGATCAGCGACGCCGGGCCCCACTCGCCCATGGTGTCGATGTACTCGGACTTCCAGCCGGCTTCGCGGTCGACGAGGAAGCAGGTGACACCGCCGTTCGCGCCCTTCTCCGGGTCGGTGATCGCGAAGACCATGGTGAAGTCGGCCTCGTTGCCACCGGTGATGAAGGTCTTCTCACCGTTGATGATCCAGTCGCTGCCGTCCTTGCGGGCGGTGGTCCGGATGGCCTTGGCGTCCGACCCGGCGCCCGGCTCGGTGATCGCGAAGCACGACTTGCGCTCGCCCGAGATGGTCGGCAGCAGGTAGGTCTGCTTCTGCTCCTCGTTGGCGTGGAACAGGATGTTGTCGGCGGCCCCGCCGAAGCGGAACGGCACGAAGGTCCGGCCGAGCTCGGCCTCCAGCAGCGCGGCCATCACGGCGGACAGGCCCATGCCGCCGTACTCCTCCGGGGTCAGCACGCCCCAGAAGCCGGACTCCTTCGCTTTGAGCTGGAGGTCCTTGAGCTCCTCGCCGGTGAGGCCGGGCTGGTGGGCGCGCTCGCGCCGGAGGACTTCCTGCTCGAGCGGGATCAGCTCCCGCTGGACGAACGTGCGGACCCAGTCGCGCACTTCCCGTTCTTCGGTGCTGAGTGAGAAATCCATGGGTGAGCTGCTCCTCCGACACTGGCTAAGCGCTTGCTTACCCATCATTGTGCGCGCCTCTTCTCGCCCGCGCAAGAAGTCGCCGCCCGCGGGCGTCAGGCGTGCGTGGTGGCCAACTTCACCAAGGCGCGCAGGCTCGTGTCCGGCAGGTACGCGCGGGTGAGCGCCACGCCGATCCGCGGGAGGTCGCCTTCGTCGCGGTACGCCAGGTACATCGGCTCGTGGCGCGGGTTGAACTTCGCCTTGAACGAGTGCAGCGACCGGAAGCCGTACACCGGTTCCAGCTCCCGGCTCAGCACCTCCAGCAGTCGCTCGACCGGCGCCGCTTCGGTGTCCGGTCCGGAACGAGCCAGCGGCGCGCCCGAAAGCGACACGAACCGCATCCCCTCCGCCTGGAAGGCCAGCACGCCCGCGCCGATCAGGAACTCCATCGCGGGCCGGAACCCGTCGCCGCGGCGACGCATGAGGTCCAGGGTCCAGCCATGGACCTCGCCGCCCGGCCCGTGCACCGGCAGCCACGAGGTGACGCCGTGCACGCTGCCGTCGGCGTCGACGGCCAGGCCGACCCGGGTCGCCGGGTCCAGGGCCTCCTCCATGCCGCCGAGCGTGAAGCCCATTTCCGGCATGCCTTTGTCGCCGACCCATTCGTCGCAGATGGCGCGGACCTGGCTGCGGACGCCCCACGGCTCGTCGGCCAGCACGACGTGGCGGTAGCTCATCCCTTCCTTCGCGGCGCGGTTGAGCGCCGAGCGCACGTTCTGCCACTTCCGGCCCCGCAGCTCGAGTCCCTCGAGGTCGACCAGCGTGTCCTCGGCGATCTGCACCCGGCTCCAGCCCAGCCGCGCGGCGGCGTCGGCGACCGGCCGGGTGACGGAGAACAAGCACGGCACGACGCCGGCGTGCTCACAGGCGACGGCGAACGCGCGGACCGCGCCGGCCGCGGAGCCTGCCGGGCCGATCGGGTCTCCGAGGCCGACGGCCACCCCGGCGTGCCGCCGGTACGCGAGGACGGACTGCCCGTCCTGGCTGCGGAAGTGCGCGTTGTCCGGCCAGGTGGCCATCCAGGACAGCGTGCTGCCCCCGTGCCGGCCGAGCAGGTCGCGGACGACGGCCGCGTCGGCCCCGCCGATCCCGGCGGACACCCCGAACCCGCGGCGCAACGGGGCCCGGAACGCCCAGCGGGTCAGGACGAGCAGGACCAGCTCGGCCGCCCACAGCACGGCACCGGTCGTGGTGAGGACCTTCTCCGCCGTGGACTCCTGGCCGAAGGCGGACCCGAGCACGGCCACCGCCCCGGCGAGCACGTTGATCGCGGCGAGCGTCACCGCACCCCACCACGCCACGCGCCGGCCGCCGCGCAGCCCGTTCGCCAGGAGCGCGACGAAGGCGATGTTGACGGCGATGCCCCAGCCGGTGTCGTCGCCGCCGGTGGTGCCCAGGGGGCTGTCCGCCGGGAACAGCCAGAGCACCAGTTCGGCGACGGCGATCAGGGTGAGGCCGGTGGCGGCGAACAGGCGCCATTCGCGGCGCCCGGCCCGCACCCGGCCCGGCGGGCCGACGTGGTGGCCACCGGCCAGGCGGCGGCTCAGCGGAAGGGCGATCGCGACGGCCCACAGGTGTTCGAGGTCGGCGAGCCCGCCGAGGAACAGGAAGGACACGCCGACGTAGACCCACAGCCCGGCGCGCAGCCGCAGCCGCCACGGCGAACGCAGCGTCGCTGACACCGCCGCCGCGCAGGCGAGCGCGCCCGCGGAGAAACCCGCGTCGACGTGGGCGGCGAGGCTGTGCGCCCACGACCACCCGGTGTCCCGGAAGACCAGGAGCGTCAGCGCGGCACCGAGCACGCCGGCCAGCTGGCCGAGTCCGCAGATCACCACGGTCCGCCCGGTGCCCAGCCGCCATTCCGCGCCGCCGGCGAAGACGGCGAACGAGAGCAGCACCGGCAGGTAGAAGACCGGCGTCAGGGCGAGGAACGAACCGGTCACCGGCGTCCACCACCCGCCGTCGGCCAGCGCGGGCAGGCCGTAGCCGACGTGGCCGAACCACGTCCGGTCGCTCGCGGCGTCCCACAGCGTGCCGGTCGCGATGCCCGCGACGATGATCGCGATCAGCACGCCGGTCGTGAAGGGCAGCCGCCGGAGCAGCACCGTGGCCACCGCGTGGACGCGTGCCGGCGCCGCCGCCGTGCCGGTCACGGGCTCGGTGAATGTTCGCGAGCTGCTCATCGCTGTCTCCTGGGAAGTGGCCCGGTGCTCGGAAGCCCAGCATCCGCCGGACGCTCGTCGCCGGTCACCGGGCCAGCCCGCTTGGGGGCCGGGGTTAACCCTGGCCTACGCCGGCAGTTCCGCCCGGACCACGGTTCCGCCGCCCGCCGGGCTCACCACGGTCAACCGGCCGCGGAGCGCCTCGACGCGGTCGGTGAGGCCACGCAGCCCGGAGCCCGCGGCGGGGTCCACCCCGCCGATGCCGTCGTCGGCGATTTCGATGACCGCCGTGGGGCCCTCGCGAAGGACGCGCACGGTCACGACGCCGGCCCGCGCGTGCTTGGCGACGTTGGCCAGCGCCTCGGACGCGACGAAGTACGCCGCGAACTCGATCGGCTGGGGCAGCCGCGGGCCGGCGGCGTACGCCACCGTCGTGGGCACCGGCGAGCGGGTGGCGAGCGCCTCGAGGGCGACGTCCAGGCCCTGGTCGAGCGCGGCCGGGTGGATGCCGCGGGCGAGCTCGCGCAGTTCGGCGAGCGAGCGGGCCAGCTGGTCACTGGCCGAGGTGACGAGCTGTTCCGCGTCCGTCGGGTCGCGCCGGATCTGCCGCTGGATCAGCCACAGCTGCATCGCGAGCGTCACCAGGCCCTGCTGGGCGCCGTCGTGCAGGTTGCGTTCGATGCGACGGCGTTCGGCGTCCCCGGCGGCGATGATCCGTTCGCGGGAGTGCTCGACCTCGGCCAGGCGCCGCCGCGCCTCGGTGTGCAGGTGCTGGTTCTCCAGGGCGATCGTCGCCGCGGCCGTGACCGCTTCGACCAGTTCGGGATCGTCGTCGAGGGACCGGTCGTAGACGAGCACGGCGACCCGGCTGCCGTCGCGCTCGACACCGGCCACCGACCGGGACGCACCGGTGCCGGGCAGGGTGACCGGGCTGCCGTCCAGGTCGGTGTAGGCGCCCGCCGCGGTGGCGTAGCCGACCACCAGGTCCGGGTCGCCGAGCGCCTTGGCCAACGCACCGCGCAGGTCGTCGGGCCGCAGGGTGCGCAGCCCGCGGAACAGGCCGGCCAGCCCGCCCCTGGCCAGCCGGGAACGCAGCAGCCCGGCCAGGAACGCGACGGGCACCGTGAGCAGCGAGCACACCCCGATCCAGAGCAGCACCATCGACTTCTCGCCGGTCAGGAACTGCGCCACGAGCAGCCACCCGAACAGCAGCAGGCAGGCGGCTCCGGCGACACCCGGCGCCAGCGCCCGCCGTCCGGGCGTGGACGCCGAGCGCCAGCGCACCGCGACGACGACGGCGGTGCCGGTCACGGCGGCCAGCAGCGTGCCGCGCTGGGCAACGTCGACGAGCTCGGCGAGCCGCTCGTGCGGCCAGATCGCGATCGGGTTGCCCGGCACCCCGGAGAACAGCAGGAACAACGGGGCGAGGACGAGCAGTTCCAGCAGGACCGCGCCGGCGAGCACCCGGTCCGCCGTCGTGCGCACCCGCCCACCGGTGAGGAAGGTCAGCACGAGCACGACGAAGAACAGCACCCACAGGTCCGGCAGCCACAGGCCGACGACCTGCGCCGGCGGCCACGCGAGCTGGCTCACCAAGGGACTGACGAAGAAGGCGAAGCCGGTGATGGTCATCAGCAGCCCGCTGTGGTTGTCCGGCCGGCGGCGCCAGGCGATCAGCCCGCAGGCGGCGAAGGAGCCGCCGATCAGCCGGAACGCGACGTCGATCGCCTCGACCGGTGCCCCGTTCGGGAACAGCATCGGGACCAGCGCGCCGAACTCGGCCGCGAGCGCCACGGCCCAGAGCAGCAGCCAGAAGCCCGGTCCGTGCCCGGAGCGGGCGAACCGGTGGGTGGTGGTGCGGGCCTGCCCGCCGGCGAACGCCGTTTCCGAAGCCATGACCTGTCCTGCTGCGGTCGACGGGTCCCCCTGGCAGCCGCACGGTAATGCAGGACGACCCCCGCCGGTACCGCTGAACCGCCGCGGATCCGCAGGGTTGTCCCGGTAGCTGCCGCCCGGCGGCGCTGCGACGATGAGGGGATGGTTCCCCGGGTCCTGATCGTGGACGACCACGCCGCGTTCCGGTCGTTCGCCCACCGTGTCCTGGTGGCCGACGGGCTGGTCGTGGTCGGCGAGGCGGCCGACGGCGCCGCGGCGATCGCGGCCGCGCCCCGGCTGCGGCCCGACGTGGTCCTGCTGGACGTGGGCCTGCCCGACATGGACGGCTTCGCCGTCGCCGCGGCACTGGGTGCGCAGGACGAAGCGCCCGCCGTGGTCCTGGTATCCAGCCGCTCCCGGGACGACTACGGGTCACTGGTCGACGCCAGCAGCGCCGTCGGGTTCATCGCGAAGTCCGCGCTGAGCGGCGACCTCGTCCGGCGGCTCCTGGAGCCGGGGACGTGACGACGCCCGAGCCGGAGAGCGCCCGGCTCGTCGACGCCGCGGACGAATTCCGGCGCCGGCTCGAACGGCAGCTGCACGACGGCGCCCAGCAGCGGCTCGCTTCCGCCGTGCTGGCCTTGAGCCTGGCCGCCCGGACACTCACCGGCGACGCGGCCGCACTCGTCACCGAAGCGAGGGAAGAACTGGGTCTGGCCATGGCAGAGTTGCGGGAACTGGCCCGTGACATCTACCCGGTGTTGCTGGCCGAAGCCGGCTTGGGGCCGGCGCTCGCCTCGCTCACCTACCGTTGCCCGGTGCCCACCGTGGTCTCGGCCGTGCCCGGCGGGCGGCTCCCCGGGCCGGTGGAACGGACCTGCTATTTCGTGGTGTTCGAGGCGCTGAAGAACGTGGCCGGGCACTCGCACGCCGGCCGGGCCGAGGTCGTGGTCCGCGCGCAAGGAGGTCAGGTGAACGTCGAAGTGAGCGACGACGGTGTCGGGGGCGCCGACCCGGGCGGGCCGGGCCTGCGCGGGCTGGCCGACCGGGTGGCCGCCCGCGGGGGCAGGCTGCGGGTCGTGAGTCCCCGCGGCGCCGGTACCCGAGTGCGGGCCGACGTGCCATGCGGGTGATGATCGCGGATGACGCGGTCCTCTTCCGCGAAGGCGTGGCGCGCGTGCTGACCGAAGCCGGGTTCGACGTCGTGGCGCAGGTCGGCGACGCCGCGTCGCTGCTGCACCGGGTGCGTCAGGACCCGCCGGACGCCGTCGTCGTCGACATCCGGATGCCGCCGACGCACACCACCGAGGGCCTGGACGCGGCCCGGGACCTGCAGGAGCGGCACCCGTCGGTCGGCGTGCTGGTGCTGTCGGCCCACGTCGAGCCGCACTACGCGCTGCAGCTGATCGAGTCCGGCGCGCGCGGCGCCGGTTACCTGCTCAAGGAACGCGTGGCCGACCTCGACGAGCTGACCGAGGCCATCCGCCGGGTCGCGGCCGGTGGGCTGGTCATCGACCCGTCCGTGGTCGCGCAGCTGGTCGGGCGCCGGCGCACCCGCAGCCCGCTCGACCAGCTGACCGATCGCGAGCGGGACGTGCTGAAGGTGATGGCCGAAGGACGGTCCAACCAGGCCATCTGCCAGCGGCTCTACCTGAGCCAGAAGACCGTGGAGGCCTACGTGCGCTCGGTGTTCACCAAGCTCGGCCTGCACCAGGGCGCGGACGACAACCGGCGGGTCCTCGCGGTGCTGACCTACTTGCGCGGCTGAGCGCACGCCGAAGTGGCCGGACCCGGTCCCGGATCCCGCCACCTCGGCTCGCCTCAGGCGTCCCTGCGCTTGGCCACCGCGATCGCGATCGCCAGCAGACCGCCGCTCACCGCCGCGAAGTAGCCCATCGCCACCCACGGCTGTTCGGTCAGCGCGGCGCGGTCCGCAGGCGGGCCGCTGAGCAGGAACTGCTTGGCGGCCTGGAACGGCAGCCAGCGGGCGCCCGACTCGAACCCGGGGATCATCGCGAGCAGCGACTCGGCCATCAGCGCCCAGGTCAGCACCAGCGCCACCGCCCCCGCGGTGTGCCGGATCAGGATCCCCACCGCGACGGCGAACACCGCGGCCACCAGGTAGACCAGGCCGACCCCGCCGACCTGACGCCATTCGGCCAGTCCGTGCAACGCGAGGTCGCGGCCCGGCATCAGGACCAGGCCCAGCGCCCAGCTGCCGAACGCGGCGAGCAGCCCGACCAGCCCGGCGGCGAGCGCGACGACCAGCGTCTTGGCCAGCAGCACCGCGCCGCGGGCCGGCGCGGCCAGGAACGTCGTCCTGATCATGCCGACGGAGTACTCGGTGGTCACCGCGAGCGTCGCCATCACCATGACCACGGCCATGCCAAGGCCGTAGCCGAGCTGGGTCGACGGAACACCGGAGAAGCCGGTGTCTTCGTTGCCCGCCATGGAAATCGAGCCCACGCCGACGGTGGCGAGGACACCGAACGCGGCGCACCACCACGGCGACCTGATCGACGTCAGCTTGATCCGTTCGGCTGCGATGAGGGACATCGTGGTCACCTTCCCGCCGCGGCGAGCGCCGCGGAGTCGTTCCGGTCGCCGGCGGGTGCGCCGGCGCTGTACTCGACGTCGTGCCCGGTGATCTGCATGAACGCCTCTTCGAGCGAGGCCCGCTGCAGGGCCAGCTCGTGCAGCACCACCCCGGCGCCCGCGGCCAGCTCGCCGATCCGGGCGATGCCGGTGCCGGCGACGACCAGTGCCTCGTCGTCGCCGGGGTCGGCCTGCACGTCGATTCCGTCCCGCAGCAGGACTTCCGCGAGTTCGAGCAGCTGGGGGCTGCGCACCCGCACGGTCGAGGTGACGGCGCCGTCGACGAACTCGGCGGTCGAGCTCTCGGCGATCAGCCTGCCCCGCCCGATGACGACCAGGTCGGTCGCGGTGAGGGCCATCTCGGGGAGCAGGTGGCTGGACACCAGCACGCTGCGTCCTTCGGCGGCGAGGTCCCGCATGAACCGGCGGATCCAGACGATGCCTTCCGGGTCCAGCCCGTTGACCGGCTCGTCGAACAGCAGCACCCCCGGATCGCCCAGCAGCGCGCCGGCGATGCCGAGCCGCTGGGACATGCCCAGCGAGAAGGTGCCGGCGCGGCGGTCGGCGACCGCCGTCAGCCCGACCTGGTCGAGCACCTCGTCCACCCGGGCGGCCGGCAACCGGTTCGACCGGGCGAGCCAGCGCAGGTGGTTGCGGGCGGACCGGTTGGGGTGCACCCACTTCGCGTCGAGCAGCGCGCCGACCTCACGCAGCGGGTGCGGCAGGTCCTCGTAGGGTCTGCCACCGATCAGGGCGTGCCCCGACGTCGGCCGGTCCAGCCCGAGGACCATGCGCATGGTCGTCGACTTGCCGGCGCCGTTCGGGCCGAGGAAACCGGTGACCCGGCCGGGCCGGACAGTGAAGGACAGGTCGTCGACGGCGAGCGTCGGGCCGTAGCGCTTGGTGAGTCCGCGAGTTTCGATCATGAGTTCCTCCTCGTGGTGCTGTCGAGAAGCCACTGTGGCTGCCGGCCCCACCGCGCCAGCAGCGGGAAAACCCTGGCGGCCACGGGGAAAACCCTCACCGGACACCGGGGCGCGCCCGCTACCGCCCGGACCCGGCCCGGCGCATCGTCGAGGGGAACCGCACGCCGACGCCAGGAGGCACCGATGCCGATCACCGCGTGGACCCGCCGCCACCGCCTCACCGTGTTCTTCGGTCTCGCCTTCGCCGTTTCCTGGTGGGCCTGGCCGTTCTACGTCGCCGGCAGCTCTCCGACGCCGTTCTTCGCCTGCGGCCCCTTGGTCGCGGCGATCGTCGTCATCGCCGTCGCCGACGGCCGGGCCGGCTTCCGCGACCTGCTGGCGCGGCTGACGCACTGGCGGGTCGGCTGGACCTGGTGGGCCGTCGCCATCGCGCTGCCCCTGGCCGTGCTGGCGGTCGCCTCGCTGGCCAACGTGACGCTCTGGGGCGCTCCCGCGCCGGGTCTGGGCAACCTCGCCTGGACCGACATCGCGGTGGTCGCCGCGATCCGGTTCGTCGACCCGCTCGACGGGCCGTTCGGCGAGGAGCCGGGCTGGCGGGCCTACGCGCTGCCGCGGCTGCAGGAGAAGTGGTCCCCGCTCCGCGCCGGCACCACCCTCGGTGTGGTGGTGGCGCTGTGGCACCTGCCGCTGGTCACCTCGGGCAAGCTGGCCCCGATCGGCCTGGTCGTGACCTTCGCGATCACCCTGGTCTACGTGTGGCTGGTCAACCGCACCGGCGGAAGTGCGCTGATGGCGCTGGTCTTCCACGTGGCCCAAGGCGCGATCAGCTACGCCGCGCTCGGCTTCCGCGGTGCCGACGCCGACCGGATGGACTGGCTCACCGGCGCGTTGTGGTGCCTGATCGCCTTCGGCGTGGTGACCGCCGACCGCGCGGCTTGGCGGACCGCTCCCGCCCCGGCTGTCACCGGGCACGCCCACGTCTGACAGCGGCCCGGCGGTCGGCCGCCACCGGCGGAACCACCCCAGACCTCGGCCGGAAGTCGTGACAACGGCTTCCGGGCCCGGAAGGATCGGGGGTGTGATGGAGATCGAGGTCCGCTGGTCGTCACCGTTGCCCGTCGAAGATCGCTTCATGCGCCTGCTCGACGACGTCGAGCAAGGGCGGTTCGAGGCGTACCGGCAGGAGGCGGACAAGCGGCGGTTCCTGACCGGCCGGGTACTGGCGAAGACGGTCGCGGCCGAGCGGCTCGGCCTGGCGCTCGAGGCGGTGAAGTTCGACGCGACCTGCGAAGACTGCGGCAAGCCGCACGGGCGGCCGCGGATCCCCGGCGCGGACCTGACGCTGTCGATCTCGCATTCGGGCGAGCTGATCGGCGTCGCGGCGACCCCGTCGGTCCCGGTCGGCCTCGACGTCGAAACGGCCACCCGCCGCGCGGACGACGGCCTGATCGAGTACGCGCTGAGCCCGGTGGAGGCCGAGCACCTGGCGGGCCTCGACGCCGCGGAGAAGGCGGCGGCGTTCTTCGTCTACTGGACCCGCAAAGAGGCCGTGATGAAGGCCACCGGCAAGGGCCTGCGCATCCCGCTGCAGAGCATCACGTTCTCCCGCTACGACGAACCGGCGAGCCTGGCGTCCTCGGGCGATCCGGCCCTGGACCCGGCGACGACCCGCCTGGCGGACCTGAAGGCCGCGGACGGCTACCGGGCGGCCATCGCGGTGCTGACCACCGACGAACTGTCGGTGACCGAGGAGCACTGGGTCCCCTAGGCGAGCCGCTCAGACCGGCAGGTCCGCCAGCCCCATCGCCGTCAGCAGCGTGCGGAACTTCGCCGTCGTCTCGTCCAGCTCCGCCTGCGGGTCCGACGCCGCGACGATCCCGCCGCCCGCGTACAGCCGCATCGACGTCGAGGCGATCTCCGCGCAGCGGATCCCCACCGCCCACTCGCCGTCGCCCGCCGCGTCGACCCAGCCCACCGCTCCCGCGTAGTAGTCGCGGTCGAACGGCTCCAGCTCCTGCACCAGGTCGCGGGCGCCCTCGGTCGGCGTGCCGCAGATCGCCGGGGTCGGGTGCAACGCCGCCGCCAGGTCGAGGGCCGTGATGTCCGGGTCCGCCAGCTCGCCCGTGATGGGTGTCCGCAGGTGCCAGATCGCCGGCGTCGTGACCAGCTCCGGCCCGGCCGGGACGTCCAGCGTCCGGCAGAACGGCCGCAGGGCCTCGACCAGGTAGTCGATCACCACCGCGTGCTCGAGCTGGTCCTTGCGGGAGGTCCGCAGTGCCTCGCCGTTCGCGCGGTCGGCCACCGGGTCGGCCGAGCGCGGCATCGATCCGGCGTGCGGTGAGGAGAACACCGTCCGGCCGGTCCGCCGCAGCAGCAGCTCGGGTGTGGCGCCGACGAGCGACCGGCCGCCCGGCAGCTCGGCCGCGTACGTGAAGTGCCGGGGGTTGCCGACGGCCAGGTTGCGCACGATGCTCTCGGCGGGCACCGGCGCGGCGAACTCGAGGTCCAAGGCACGGGCCAGGACGACTTTGCGCAGGTCACGCTCGTCCAGTGCGAAAACCGCGGCGCGCACGGCCTCCATGTGCAACGCGGGAGACGGCACCGCACGCACCCGCGAGGGCGCGGGGAGCACCTCACGCGGCAGCGAAGGCGCCCCTTCGGACCGGTGGACGGTCCGGGGCACGACGAGGTGGCCGGGCACCTTCGTGTCGGGCCCGGTGTCGAACGGGAGGACGCCGACGGCCAGCGGGGCGCCCGTCTCGGCCAGGACACCCGGGATCACCGAGGCGAGCCGGCGGGGGTCCGTCTCGGTGACGGTCCGGATGGTGCCCTGCGCGAGGAGTGCGCGCTGGGCCGTCGTGAAGAGGAAGTCGCCTCGCTGGTAGCGGGCGGCGAGGTCAGCCGGGGTTGCCGGATCAGGAGAACTCACAAGACCAGCGTCCCAGGCTTCGGAGGATCCGCGAGGGGAGTGTCACCAGCGACACTCCCCTCGCGGTCAGCTCCTGGTGACGGCTACTTGAGCGCGTCGATGAGCGCCTCGCGCTGGCGCTCGCCCAGGCCGGCCGCACGCCGGTCCGGGTCGATGCCGGCCTGCTCGAGCAGGGCAGCGACCTTCACCGCGCCGAGGCCGGGGACGGCCTTCAGCAGCTGGGTGACCTTCGTCTTCCCGATGGTCTTGTTCTCCTTGGCCTGCTTGAGCACCTTTTCGATGCTCTCCTGGCCGGACTTGATCGACGCGAGCAGCTCCGAACGCGCCTTGCGAGCCTCGGCGGCCTTGGCCAGGGCCTCGGCGCGCTGCTCCGGAGTCAACGTAGGCAGAGCCAACGTAGTGTCCTTTCCTCTCAGGTCTCCGCTTTCGCGGCCGACAGCTTTTGTGAGCGCTTGCTCCTGCAAGCGCTGCTCAGCCGTCTCTTGCCACGGGCCCAGTAAACGCCACCCGCTTCGTGGCCGTGCAACCGACACGCACTTATTACCCCCGGAGGTGATACCGGGCAACCCGCTCCGGCCTGCGGAAACGCTCCCAAGAAGTGGGCCACGTGGCCTCTCTCACCCGGAAGTGGAGCCTCCGTTACGCACTGTTCTCGTGCACATTTCCTTGCATATAAGGAAAAGCCGAAAAATTGATGATCTTGATCATCGTCCGGTGGTCGCCCGATCGCGCGACGACCGTGACCGAACGGAGCCGTAGTTGACCATGCCCGCTTCACCCGATCCGCACTAGAGTCGGCGCAACCCCAGTTCACCGGCGAGCGACCCCCGGGAGCGACCATGTTGAGCACCATGCAGGACGGCCAGCTGTCGCTGGCGAACCTGCTCCGCCACGGCACGTCGGTGCACTCGGCGAGCGAAGTCATCACCTGGACCGGTTCAGAAGCCCGTCGCGAGAGCTACCGCGAACTCGGCCGCAACGCCGCGCGGCTCGCGAACGCCCTCAAGAGCCTCGGCGTGACCGGTGACCAGCGCGTCGGCACGTTCATGTGGAACAACGCCGAGCACATGGCCGCCTACCTGGCCGTCCCCGCCATGGGCGCCGTGCTGCACACGCTGAACATCCGGCTGTTCCCGGAGCAGCTCGTCTTCGTCGCCAACCACGCCGAGGACCACGTCGTCATCGTCGACGGCACCCTCGTCCCCCTGCTGGCGAAGCAGCTGCCGCAGTTCAAGACGGTCCGGCACGTCATCGTGGCCAACGGCGACGCCGCGGCCCTCGAAGCACCCGACGGCGTCGAGGTGCACGCCTACGCCGAGCTGCTGGCCGCCCAGCCCGACACCTTCGACTGGCCGGACGTCGACGAACGCTCCGCCGCCGCGATGTGTTACACCTCGGGCACGACCGGTGACCCCAAGGGTGTCGCCTATTCACACCGGTCGATCTGGCTGCACTCGATGCAGGTCTGCATGACCGACAGCATGCGGCTCGCGCAGCACGACAAGGCCCTGGCCATCGTGCCGATGTTCCACGCGATGGCGTGGGGCCTGCCGTACGCGTCGCTGATGGTCGGCGCGTCGCTGCTGATGCCGGACCGGTTCCTCCAGCCGGCGCCGATCTCGGCGATGCTGGCCGCGGAGAAGCCGACGTTCGCCGGCGCGGTGCCGACCGTCTGGCAGGGCCTGCTCGCCCACCTCGAAGCGCACCCGCAGGACATCTCGCACCTGCGCGAGGTCGTCGTCGGCGGCTCGGCGGTGCCGCCGTCGCTGATGCACGCCTTCCAGGAACGGCACGACGTCCCGATCTTGCACGCCTGGGGCATGACCGAGACGTCGCCGCTGGGCAGCGTCGCCCGCCCGCCGGCCGCCGCGACCGGTGAGGACGCCTGGAAGTACCGCTACACCCAGGGCCGCTTCCCGGCCTCCGTGCGGGCCCGGCTGATCGACGACGACGGCGCGGTACTGCCCTGGGACAACGAAGCCGTCGGCGAACTCGAGGTCCAGGGCCCGTGGATCGCGGCGTCGTACTACGGCGGCGCGGAGGTCGACCCGGACAAGTTCCACGACGGCTGGCTGCGCACCGGCGACGTCGGCAAGATCAGCCCGGACGGCTTCCTCACGCTGACCGACCGCGCCAAGGACGTGATCAAGTCCGGCGGCGAGTGGATCTCCTCGGTCGACCTGGAGAACCAGGTGATGGGCCACCCGGCGGTGGCCGAGGCCGCGGTCGTCGGCATCCCCGACGAGAAGTGGGACGAGCGGCCGCTGGTCGCCGTCGTGCTCAAGGAAGGCCAGCGCGTCACGCCGGAAGAGCTGCGGGACTACCTGTCCGACAAGGTCGCGAAGTGGCAGCTGCCGGAGAACTGGACGTTCGTCGACGAGGTGCCCAAGACCAGCGTCGGCAAGTTCGACAAGAAGCGGATCCGCGCGTCCTACTCCGAGGGAAAGCTCGACATCTCACAGCTCTAACGGGTAAATCTCCGGCGAGTCTCATGCCTCTGGCGGTCACCATAAGGGACCCTTGCGCCCTTATGGTGGCCTTCGGAGCACGTCGGAGGGGTTCTGGGGATGCAGCGGAACAGGCGGAGTTTCCTCGCACTGGCGGGAATGGGCGCGCTGGCGACGGCCTGCGGGTCGAACACCGGGCGGCAGGGTGACCCGCCGCCCTCGACGGCGTACTCGGCGGGGCCGCCGCCGTCGGACGCCCCGAAGGTCGCGCTCCAGCAGTGGTACCACGCGTACGGCGAGGAAGGCGTCCAGGACGCCGTCAAGCGGTACGCGTCGAGCTACTCCGGCGCGGCCGTGACCGTGCAGTGGAACCCGGGCGACTACGACTCGAAGATCGTCACCGCGCTGCAGAACAGCAAGGTGCCGGACGTCTTCGAGGCGCAGGTCAAGATCGACTGGGTGCGGCAGAAGCAGGTCCTCCCGCTCGACGACGTCATCGGGCCGGTGAAGGGCGACTTCAGCCCGGCCGTGCTGGCCGCGCAGACCGTCGAAGGCCGGGTCTACGGCATCCCGCAGGCCACCGACACGCAGGTGCTCTTCTACCGCAAGAGCCTGCTGCAGGCCGCGGGCGTGCAGCCGCCGCAGACGGTCGACGAGCTCGTCGACGCCGCCGCGAAGCTGACGAAGGACGGCGTCAAGGGCTTCTTCGCGGGCAACGACGGCGGTGTCGGCGTGCTCACCGGCCCGCTGCTGTGGTCGGCCGGGCTCGACTACCTGAAGAACGGCAACCGCGAGGTCGGCTTCGACGACCCGCGCGCGGCGACCGCGCTGGGCAAGCTGCACACGTTGAACGCCAACGGTTCCCTGCTGCTCGGCGCGCCGGCGGACTGGTCGGACCCGGGCGCGTTCATCGACGGCCTGACCGCGATGCAGTGGACCGGGCTGTGGAACGTGCCGAAGATCCGCCAGGCGTTCGACGACGACTTCGGCGTCCTGCCCTTCCCGAAGCTGGACGGCAGCGGCGCGCCGTCGGTGCCGGTCGGGGCGTACGGCGCGATGGTGAACGCCAAGAGCGCGCACGTCGCCGAGGCCAAGGCGTTCGTGAAGTGGCTGTGGATCGACCAGACGCAGGACCAGCTGGAGTTCGCGACGAAGTTCGGCTTCCACGTGCCGGCCCGGCAGAGCCTGGTCGGCCGGGCGGACAACCTCAAGTCCGGCCCGGCCGCCGACGCGGCCCGGTTCGTCCAGGAGAGCAGCCACCTCGTCGGCGGTCCGGTGTGGACCCAGCCGTCGAACACGGCGCTGTCCGACGCGGTCGCGAAGATCGCGAAGGAGGGGGCGGATCCGGTCGCGCAGGTCAAGACCGCGGTCGAGGTGGCGCGCGCCGAGCTGAAGCGCCTGTTTGGATGACATCGGGGCGGAAGCGGCGCGATGCGCGCGCGTTCTGGCTGTTCGTGGGGCCGTTCCTGATCGGGCTGGCGGTTTTCGCGTACCTGCCGATCGGCTGGAGCGCGTACCTGTCGTTCTTCGACGCGCGCAACACGGTGACGCCGACCGAGTTCGTCGGGCTGGACAACTACGGGCACATGCTCACCGACGAGCCGTTCCTGTCGAGCCTGGGGACGTTCAGCGTCTTCGCGGTGTTCATCGTGCCGCTGACGTTCGTCTTGTCGCTGGCGCTGGCGCTCGGCGTCAACCGGCTGCGGTTCGCGCGGGCGTTCTTCCGGTCGGTGTTCTTCCTGCCGTTCGCCTGCTCGTACGTGGTGGCGTCGCTGATCTGGAAGACGTCACTGTTCTCGGGTGTCCGGTACGGACTGGCCAACACGGTGCTTTCGGTCTTCGGCGTCGATCCGGTCGCCTGGACCGGCACGGTGCACCCGCCGCTGTACTGGGTGGTGCTGGTGACGGCGCGGCTGTGGCTGCAGCTGGGGTTCTACATGATCCTGTTCATCGCGGCCCTGCAGCGGATCCCGGTCCAGCTGTACGAAGCGGCGTGGCTCGACGGCGCCAAGCCGGGCTGGCCGGTGTTCCGCCACATCACGCTGCCGCAGCTGCGCGCGACGGCGGTGGCGGTGTTGCTGTTGAACCTGATCAACGCCTACCAGGCGTTCGACGAGTTCTACAACATCATGGGCGACGCCCGCGGCTACCCGCCGTTCGCCCGGCCGCCGTTGGTGTACTTGTACTACACGTCGCTGGGTTCGGGCGGCCAGGACCTCGGCCGCGGCAGCGCCGGCGCGGTGCTCCTGGCGCTGATCATCGCGCTGGTGACGTTGCTGCAGGGCCGGGTGCTGCGCTTCGGGCGGGCGGTATGAGGGCGTTCCTGCGGTGGGCTTGCTTGTCGGTGGCGGCGGTTCTCTTCCTGCTGCCGTTCTACCTGCTCCTGCGCAACGGCCTGGCCTCGCGAGCGGACCTGACTTCTCCACAGTGGACGTTCTTTCCGTCCACAGTGCACTGGGAGAACTTCGCGCGGCTGTTCTCGCTGTCGGACGTCCCGTTCGCCCGCAGCCTGCTGAACTCGGCGCTGGTCGCGACCCTGCAGACGGTCGGCCTGCTCGTGGTCTGCTCGATGGCGGGCTACGGCTTGGCGCGGATCCCGTACCGGCATTCCAGGATCGTGTTCTACGCGGTGCTGGCGACGCTGATGATCCCGACGTCGGTGACGTTCGTGCCGAGTTTCGTGGTCGTCTCGTCGCTGGGCTGGCTGTCGGACTTCCGCGGCCTGGTGATCCCCGGGCTGTTCAGCGCCTTCAGCGTTTTCCTGTTCCGGCAATACTTCCTCGACTTCCCCCGTGAACTGGAAGAGGCAGGCCGGGTGGACGGGCTCAGCCGGTGGGGCGTGTTCCGGCGGATCGTGGTGCCGAACTCGAAGGGCTTCTTCGCGGCGATCGCGGTCATCACGGTGATCGGCAGCTGGAACGCGTTCCTGTGGCCGCTGATCATCGCCCAGTCACCGGATTCGTGGACGGTCCAGGTGGCGCTGTCGGGGTTGCTGACGGCGCAGAACCCGCAGCTGAACCTGCTGTTCCTGGCGGCGGCGGTGTCGATCCTGCCGATCGTGCTGCTGTTCGCGTTCCTGCAGCGGTACCTGGTGCGCGGGGTGGCCGAGTCCGGTTTGGGCGGCTCGTAACACGCGGCGATCCGGCGGCGACTTGGGGACGTCTCTCAGGAAGCAGGTGCGTGATGACCAGTTCGACCCCCTACCCGCCGGTCAACCCGGACGACCCGCAGTACCCGGCGTCGGCGCCGGTACCGGCGTACCCGGCGCCGTACGCGGCCATGCCGGGCCCGTACCCGATGCTGCGCACCAGCGGGCTGTGCGTCGCCGGCATGGTGGTCGGGATCCTGGCCCTGCTCGGCTTCTGGATCCCGATCGGCGACGTGGTCCTCGGCCTGGTCGCGATGGGGCTGTCCTGGGCCGGCCTGCGCCAGAGCACCCAGCCCGGGTACACCGGCCGCGGCATGGGCATCGCGGGCCTGGTCTGCGGCGGCATCGCCATGATCCCGGCGGTCATCGTGGTGATCATCTTCCTCACCGCGGCCACCGCCGTGACCACGTGCGGCGCCTTCTGCTGACGGTGGCCGCACGCCAGCGGCGGAAATGACCACAACCTTCGGCGGTACACCCCTCCCCAGCACCTGTGACAAGGTGAACTCAACTGTCACGGTGAATGTTTTTCACGTTCACCTCGCGTCCACCCGGGTCCGGCACGGTGCCGGTCAACCGAGAAGACTGGGGAGCGAACTCATGGCCGAACTCACCCGGCGCACCTTCGCCACCGCGGGCGCCGCCGGTGTCGGGCTCCTGCTCTGCACGCCCACCGCGAACGCCCTCGACCGCGCGCTCCGGCTCACGAGCACCCGCTCGGTCACGACCACCGGCACCACGCTCGACCAGGTCGCCACCGGGGGCGGTACCGCGACCTACTCGCGGCTGTCCGCCGGGCCCGGGTGGCCGCTCGTCGTGCGCGGCGAACTCGCCGCCCCGAAGAGCGGGCGCGACGACCGGCGCCGGGCGCTGTCGGCCTTCGTGCAGTTCACCGACCTGCACATCACCGACGCCGAAAGCCCCGCGCGGTTCGAGTACCTGCACCCGTTCATCGGCTCCGCGCACCGGCCGCAGGAGGCGCTCGGCACCGTCGCGACCAGCGCGCTGGTCGAACGGGTCAACAGCGTGCGGCAGGGCCCGTTCACCGGGCGGCCGTTCGACCTCATGGTCACCACCGGCGACAACACCGACAACCACGAGCTGATCGAGCTCGACTGGTTCCTCAAGGTCCTCAACGGCGGCACCGTCACCCCGAACTCCGGCGACGCGAACGCGTACGAAGGCGTCCAGAGCTCCGGCAACGACGAGTACTGGAACCCCTCGATCCCCGGCGTGGGCGACAAGTACTCGGCGAAGGGCTTCCCACAGCTCCCCGGCCTGCTCGAAGCGGGCATGAAGACCTTCACCGCGCCCGGCCTCGACGTCCCGTGGTTCTGCACCTTCGGCAACCACGACGACAGCATCGTCGGCTCGCTGCCGGCGCAGATCCCCGGGATCGACGCCTGGTACACCGGGAAGTACAAGGTCATCGGCAAGGACGAGACCACCGCGAAGAAGCTCGCCGACGCGATCAAAAAGGGTTCCGGCGTCCCGGTCGCGGAACTGTTCGGCGGCAGCGGCACCATCCGCGAGGTCACGCCGGACGCGCGGCGGCGCCCGTTCGGCACCGGCGAGTTCGTCCGCGCCCACCTCGACGCCGCCAACACCGGCCCCGGCCCGGTGGGGCACGGCTTCACCAGCGCCAACGCCGACGGCCAGAACGTCTACTACACCTTCCGGATCGCGCCGGGCATCACCGGGATCAGCCTCGACACCACCACCGACGCCGGGTTCGCCGACGGCTCGATCGGGCTCGCGCAGTACTCCTGGGTCGAGTCGACGCTGAAGCGCAATAGTTCGACCTACTACGACTTCTTCGGCCGCAAGGTCACCCACGCCGTCACCGACGAACTGTTCCTCCTCTTCAGCCACCACACCAGCGGCTCGATGGGCAACCTGCTGCCGGACTCGCGCCACCTGCTCGACCCGCGCCTCGACGGCAACGCCTTCGTCGCGCTGCTCAAGCGGTTCCCGAACGTGCTGGCCTGGGTCAACGGCCACACGCACCTCAACAAGATCACGCCGCACACCGGGACCACCCCGCAGCAGAGCTTCTGGGAGATCAACACCGCGTCGCACGTCGACTTCCCGCAGCACGCCCGGATCGTCGAGGTCGCCGACAACGCCGACGGCACGTTGTCGCTGTTCACGACGCTCATCGAAGCCGAAGCGCCGTACGCCGTGGACTACGACGCCCGGACGCCACAGGCGCTCGCGTCGCTGTACCGCGAGCTTTCCTACAACGACATCCACACCGACCTCGGCCGGGTCGGCGCGGCCGAGGACCACAACACCGAACTGCTGCTCGTCAACCCGCTGAGCTGAGGTTACGCCGGAGGTAATCGCCCGGCCCCGGATCTTCGGGCAAGCTGCGGAGCATGACCGACCCCGAAGGCACCCAGCTCTTCCACCGCTCCATGCCGTTCTCCGAACGCCTCGGCGTCGAGGTCATGGAGCACGGACCCGCGCTCGTCCGCAGCCGGCTGAAGTGGGACGAGAGCCTCTGCACGCTCGGCGGCGCGCTGCACGGGGGCGCGCTCATGGCGCTGGCCGACTCGACCGGCGCCGTGTGCGCGTTCCTCAACCTGCCCGAGGGCGGCCAGGGCACGACGACCGTCGAATCGAAGACGAACTTCCTGCGCGCGGTGCGTTCGGGCTACGCCGTTGCGTCGTCCAGACCACTGCACGCGGGCCGCAAGTTCGTCGTGGTGGAGACCGAAATCCACGACGACGACGGCAAGTTGGTCGCGAAAGTGACACAGACGCAGGCCGTCCTGTAGGTACCTGTTTACAGGCCCGGCCGGAGCGGCGAAAATTCCTGGCTACTGGGGGCCGATCAGGGAGCCGCGATGCGCGTACGCAAGTTGTTCACCTTATTGTCAGTGGTCGTGTTGTCTGCGGTAACCGTGCACGTCGCCGAGGCCGGGCCCGTCCGCCCGCGCGACGACGAGGCGATCGACTACCACGAGTGGACCGGCGGCCGTTTCCACGAAGGCGGCTTCGCCGGGGTCGCGCTCACCCACGACGGCCTGCGCCTGGCCCGCCCGATCGGCACGGTGGAGCACACCGAGCCGGAGCTGGGCACGACCAGAACGTACGAGTACGGCCAGTGGACGTCACCGGAGTACCGGCAGGGCTTCGGCGCGACGCAGCTGGTCGCGTCGTGGAACGCGAAGACGCCCGCGAAGACCTGGCTGCAGGTCGAGGCGCAGGCCCGGACGTCGGCGGGCGCCCAAACCGCGTGGTACGTGCTGGGCCGCTGGGCCAGCGGCGACGCCGACATCCTGCGCACCAGCATCGACGGCCAGGACGACGCGAACGCGCTGGTCGACGTCGACACGCTGGTCACGAAGACCGGCGTGACGCTGAAGTCGTACCACCTCCGGGTCAGCCTCTACCGCGAAGCCGGCTCGGGTGCGACGCCGTCGGTGAGCCTGCTGGGCGCGATGACTTCGGCCGTTCCGGACCGCTTCGAGGTGCAGCCGACGAAGCCCGGACGCGCCACCGGGATCGAGCTGAAGGTGCCCGCGTACGCGCAGAACCTCCACAAGGGACAGTTCCCGCAGTACGGCGGGGGCGGCGAAGCCTGGTGCAGCCCGACGTCGACCGAAATGGTGGCCGAGTACTGGGGCAAGAAGCCGTCGGCGGCGGAGCTGGCCTGGATCCCGGCGGACTACGTCGACCCGCAGGTGGCGTTCGCGGCGCGCTACACCTACGACCACGCGTACGACGGCACGGGCAACTGGCCGTTCAACACCGCCTATGCGGCGTCGCGCGGGCTGCGCGGCCACATCACGCGGCTGCACTCGCTGAACGAGCTGGAGAACTACATCGCGCGCGGCATCCCGGTGATCACGTCGCAGTCGTTCCTGTCGTCGGAGCTCGACGGCGCCGGCTACGGGACGTCGGGTCACATCATGGTCGTCGTCGGCTTCACGAAGGACGGCGACGTGATCGCGAACGACCCGGCGTCGAGCAGCAACGACCGGGTGCGCAACGTCTACAAGCGGGACCAGTTCGAGAAGATCTGGCAGCGGACGAAGCGCTACCGCGCCGACGGCAGTGTCGCCGGCGGTCCCGGCGGCATCGCGTACATCATCACGCCGGCTTGACGCCGGCCCGGCGGGGCGCCTCGCGGGCGCCCCGCCGGACTTCACCAGGTCTTGCCGGCCTGCTCCCGGATCGCGCGGTTGATCCGGTTGAAGAAACCGGTCAGCGCGATGTGCGTGACGATCGCGGACAGCTGCCGCTCGTCGAAGTGCTCGGCGGCGGCCGCCCAGATCTCGTCGGTCACGCCCGGCTGGCCGTCCTGGATCCGCGTGGCGGCCTCGGTCAGCGCGAGCGCGGCCCGCTCCGGCTCGGTGAAGAACGGCGTCTCGCGCCAGGTGACGACGCTGTGCAGCCGGTCGTCGGTCTCGCCCTGCCGTTTCGCCGACTGGACGCCCGCGTAGGCGCACGGGGCGCAGCCGTTGATCTGGCTGGCCCGCAGGTGGACCAGCTCCAGCAGCAGCGGATCGACGCCGGCGGCGTGCACCACCTTGAACAGCTGCTGAACCGCGCCGGTCACCTCGGGATCGCTTCGGGTCTTCAGCCGTGGTTCCATCGTTCCTCCATCGGTTACCTGTGCCCCTCCGGGCCCGTCATGTCCACGACGGAGCAGAAGCGAGGAAGGTAACGACCATGTCCGACACCCTGGCCGAGACGTTCGAAGCGCAGCGCGACCGGCTGCGCGCGGTGGCCCACCGCGTGCTCGGTTCGCACGCCGACGCCGAGGACGTGGTGCAGGAGGCCTGGCTGCGGCTGTCGCGCCAGGACGCGGCGTCGATCGAGAACCTCGACGGCTGGCTCACGACGGTGGTCGGCCGGATCAGCCTGGACGTGCTGCGTTCGCGGAAGGCCCGCCCCGAGGCGCCGTACGAAGAGATCGTCGTGACGGTCGACGACGGCCCGGAGGCGGACGCGGAGCTCGCCGATTCGGTCGGGCTGGCGCTGCTCGTGGTCCTGGAGTCCCTCGGCCCGGGCGAGCGGCTGGCGTTCGTCCTGCACGACCTGTTCGCGGTGCCGTTCGAAGAGATCGGCCGCATCCTCGGCAAGTCCACGGCGGCGGCCAAGATGCTCGCCAGCCGAGCCCGCAAGAAGGTTCGAACACCTTCACGCCCGACCGGCTCTTCGCAGCGCGAGGTGGTCCAGGCATTCCTGACGGCGGCCCGCGACGGCGACTTCGAGGAACTGCTGCGCGTGCTCGACCCGGAGGTCCGCCTGACGGTCGACACGCCGGACGGAGTGGTGGTGGTCCTGGGAGCGACGAACGTGGCGGCGGGCGCCCGCATCGGCGCGGCGGCGGCCGGCCGGCCGGTGCTGGTCGGCGGCCTGCCGGGCGTGGTGGCGTGGCGCGCGGACGGGACACCGCTGTCGGTGGTGGCGTTCACGGTGGTGGACGGGCGGATCGTCAGCATCGCGTCGGTGGCGGACCCGGTGAAGCTCGCGTCGATGGAGCTCCCGGAACCGCCGGAGACTGTCGGTGGTGCTCGGTAAGCTGGAAACCGGGGGCCGGAGGTCCGGCGCTTCGCATGACTCGCCGAGTGCGAAACCAGGTGGCGCACGGTCCGCCGGGCCGCGGCGGTGGCCGAAGGCCCGCCGAGCCGTCACCGCCGGGCCGCCATGTCGACCGGCCCCCGCACCGCCGCCCGCCGCGCCGACCGACCCCGCGCCCGCCGCCGTACCCCGACTCCTGCACCACCGCCCGCCGCACCCGCCAACCCCGCACCCCGAATGCCGAGCCGCCACCCACCGAGCCGCCGCGCCGACCGACACCCACGCCGCCGATCGCCGCGCCGACCAGTCCAGGTGAAGCCCCCCGCCCGCGACCCCCGGCTCACTAGTTGCGCACCACGCAACTAGTTGCGCCTTGACCACCGAACCTCACTCATGCGGATGTCGCCATCTCCGCATGATCCGTGATTAGCTGCGGTCGACCAGCAGCGCAGCCGGAAGGTGGTTCGAATGCCGTACGAGGTCCAGGGGGTTGTTTCGCGGGCGAAGGGCGAGCCCGTCTCGCTGGAGACCGTCCTCGTGCCCGATCCCGGTCCCGGCGAAGCCGTCGTGAACGTCCAGGCCTGCGGCGTCTGCCACACCGACCTGCACTACCGCGAAGGCGGGATCAACGACGACTTCCCGTTCCTGCTCGGCCACGAGGCCGCCGGGGTCGTCGAGGCCGTTGGCGAAGGCGTCACCGATCTCGAGCCGGGCGACTACGTCATCCTCAACTGGCGCGCCGTCTGCGGCACCTGCCGGGCCTGCAGGCGCGGCAAGCCGTGGTACTGCTTCTCGACCTTCAACGCCACCCAGCCGATGACGCTCCAGGACGGCACCAAGCTGTCGCCCGCCCTCGGCGTCGGCGCCTTCCTCGAAAAGACCCTCGTCCACAGTGGACAGTGCACGAAGGTCAACCGGGAAGCCGAGCCCGCCGTCGCGGGGCTGCTCGGCTGCGGTGTCATGGCCGGGCTCGGCGCGGCCATCAACACCGGCGCCGTCACGCGCGGCGACTCGGTCGCCGTCATCGGCTGCGGTGGGGTCGGGGACGCCGCCATCGCCGGCGCGAAGCTGGCCGGTGCCACCACGATCGTCGCGATCGACATGGACGACCGCAAGCTGGCCTGGGCGAAGGACTTCGGCGCCACCCACACCCTCAACAGCAAGGGCCTGTCCGAGGCGCAGGTCGTCGAAGCCATGCAGGACGCCACCAACAGCTTCGGCCCGGACGTCGTCATCGACGCCGTCGGCCGTCCCGAAACCTGGCGGCAGGCGTTCTACGGGCGCGACCTGGCCGGCACGGTCGTGCTGGTCGGCGTCCCGACGCCGGAAATGCGGCTGGACGACCTGCCACTGATCGACTTCTTCTCGCGCGGCGGCTCGCTCAAGTCGTCGTGGTACGGCGACTGCCTGCCCAGCCGGGACTTCCCGATGCTCGTCGACCTCTACCTGCAGGGACGGTTGCCGCTGGACAAGTTCGTCACCGAGCGCATCGGCGTCGACGGCGTCGAGCAGGCCTTCGAGCGCATGCACCACGGTGACGTCCTGCGCAGCGTGGTGACTTTCTGACCCTCTTCACCGACGACGAGTATCCGGCCGAACCCTATCCCGGGGCCCGGCCGGGCCACTCGTTCGTGCACGTCGACGGAGCCGGGCACCCGCTCGACGCCGCCCCCGAAGGCTGGCGCGACCGGATGGCCGTGCTGGCCTACGGCTCGAACGCGAACCCGTCGAAGATCACCTGGCTGCGCGCCCGTCTCGGCCTCGAAGGCCCGGTCGTCGTGGCGCACGCGCGCTGCGCCGGCCTCGCCGCCGTGTGGGCCGCCGGCTTCCGCGTGGTCGACGACCAGCGCCCGGCCACCCTCACCGCGCTGCCGGGCGTCGAAGAGCACGCCATCTGGTTCGTGACGCCGGACCAGCTGGCGGTCCTGGACCGCTGCGAAGGCCGCGGCACCCGCTACCACCTGGCCCGGCTCACCGACCCCCACATCACCCTCGAAGACGGCACGCGCCTGACCGACGTCCACACGTACGTCGGCGCCGCGCCGATCCGCTACCCCCTGCTGGTCGACGGCGCGCCGGTGCGCACCTCCGACGTCCCGCAGACCGAAGCGGCGCGGCTGCAGGGTGTCGCGGCCGACGGCCACGGCGTGCCCTGCGAAGTCGTCACACCAGCTTTCCGGGGTTGAGGATCCCGGTCGGGTCCACGGCGGACTTGGCCGCGCGCAGCACCTCGACGCCCAGCGTGCCGATCTCCGCGCTCAGGTAGGGCGCGTGGTCGACGCCGACGGCGTGGTGGTGCGAGATCGTGCCCAGCCCGGTGATCGCCTCGCAGGCCGCCGCCTTCGCGCGCTGCCACTGGCCGGCGGGGTCGGCTTCGTCGCGGGCCGTCAGCACCGTGAAGTACAGCGACGCACCCGTCTCGTACGCGTGCGAAATGTGGCACATGATGATCGCCCGGCCCAGCGCGGCCGTCAGCGCCGCGCGGACGTCGTCGCGCAGCTCGTCCACATTGGACCAATAGGCGGCCGTTTCGAGCGTCTCGACGCAGATGCCCATGTCCAGCAACGTGTCCCGCTGCCGGGGCCCGGCGAACCGGCCGTGCCGCCACGACTCGCCGAGCGCCTTGCCGACGCGCACGGCACCCGAGGCCTTCAGCCGCCGGGTCGTCTCACGGCGGCGCAGCGCCACGTCGTGCGCGGTGCCTTCCCAGCCCACGATGAGGAAACACGGCCGTCGCACGCCCCGCGCGGCCAGGTAGCGGCGCAGCACCGCCGTCTTCACCCCCGCGTTCAGCGCGAGTGACACCTCGGTCTCGTCCCCATCGGACAGCCGGGTGACGTCGGCGAGCACGTGGTGCTGCGCGAGGTCACGCACCGCTTCGGCGCCGGCCGCCCAGCCCGGCAGCGCGTAGCCCTCGTAACGGCGGACCGGCGGCGCCGGCCGCACCCGCAGCGCGACTTCGGTGATCACGCCGAGCGTGCCCTCGCTGCCGATCGCGAGCTGGCGCAGGTCCGGCCCGGCCGCGGACGCCGGGGCGACGCCGAGCTTCCACGGGCCGCGCGGGGTGGCCAGCCGCACGCCGGTGACCATGTCCTCGAACCGCCCGTAGCCCGACGACGCCTGGCCGGCCGAGCGCGTCGCCGCGAAGCCGCCGATCGTGGCGCGCTCGAACGACTGCGGGACGTGCCCGAGCGTCAGGCCGTGCCCGGCGAGCAGCCGCTCGGCTTCGGGCCCACGGACGCCCGCCTGCAGGACGGCGATGCGCGACTCGGCGTCCACCGACACCAGCGCGTCGAGCCGGAGGAGGTCCAGCGCGATCACCGACGTCTTTTCGCCGCGCAGTGCGGCGACACCGCCGACCACCGACGTTCCGCCGCCGAAGGGCACCACTCCGACGTCGTGCCGGACGCAGACGTCGAGGACCGCCTGGACCTCGTCCGGATCGGCGGGGAGGACGACCGCGTCGGGCACCGGGAACTCCGCCGACGGCGAACGGCGCCGCAGCAGGTCGAGGTAGGACAGTCCGGTCGCCCTCGCCAGCCGGGCCGCGGCGTCGACCAGCACGTTCTCCGCGCCGACCACTTCCGCAAGCGCTTCCTCAGCAGGTTTCGCCAGTTTCGGTGACGGTATTTCCACCGGCAAATCGCCCGTCGGAGCAGCACCGGGGGCCGTCTGGCCGATACGCTGTTCAAGCCACTTGGCCGCCCGCGCGGGCAGCGGGGCGGCGCCGGCGGCTTCCTCGGTCCAGGACCGGCGGAGGCGGTGGTCAATGAGAGCGTTCACGACTACAGTGTGACATATGGACGTAAAACGTCACACCACGCAGACGGCGGGTTCCTCCGCGCTCGCGGACACCCGCAACCGCCAGACGGCGACACGGGTGGCCGATGACGTGCTGCTCGACGCCGCGCGCTCGTGCGTGCTGGCCGCCGGTGTGCGCCGCACCACACTCGCCGAAATCGCCCGCACCGCCCGCGTCAGCCGGATGACGGTCTACCGCCGCTTCCCCGACGTCCGCAGCGTGCTCGCCGCCCTGATGACCCGCGAGTTCAGCGGGTTGCTGCGCACGGCGAGCGAAGGCGGCGCCGACGCCGCGCACAGCCGCGACCGGCTCGTGCTCATCGCGGCGGCCGGGGTCCGCGCGCTGTCGACCGACCCGCTGTTCCGCACCCTGCTCGACGTCGACCCCGAGCTCGTCCTCCCGTACATCGTGGAGCGGCTCGGCGCGACGCAGAAGTTCGCCGAGCAGGCGTTGCACCAGCTCCTGGAGGCCGGCCACCAGGACGGCTCGATCCGGCGGGCGCCGGTCGCCGTGCAGTCCCGTTCGGTGCTGCTGGTGGTGCAGTCGTTCGCGTTCTCCCTGCGGCCGGCCACGGCGGACGTCGACGAGGCGGCGCTGATGGCGGAGTTCACCCACGTGCTCGACGCGGCATTGCGGCCATGACGTCCGGCTCGCTCAACGCGCGGCGCCGCGAACGCGAGCTCGCGGCGCTGGCGTCGGGCGAGCGCGTCGACCTCGTCGTGGTCGGCGGCGGCGTCACCGGCACGGGTATCGCACTGGACGCGGCCTCGCGGGGCCTGTCGGTGGCGCTGGTGGAGGCGCACGATCTGGCGTTCGGGACGTCGCGCTGGTCGTCGAAGCTGGTCCACGGCGGCCTGCGGTACCTGGCGCACGGCGAACTCGGCTTGGCGCACGAGAGCGCGGTGGAGCGCGGGATCCTGATGACCCGGACGGCACCACACCTCACGCGCGCGATGCCGCAGCTGTTTCCGTTGTACCCGAGCACTTCCCGCGTGCAGGAGCGGGTGGTCGCGGCCGGTTTGCGCGCCGGGGACGTGCTGCGCCGGGCGGCGCGCACGCCGTCGTCGGTGCTGCCGGGGCCGCGGCCGGTCCCGGCGCCGCTGGCCTTGGCCTTGGCGCCGGGGCTGTCCGCCGACGGCCTGCGCGGCGCCTTGCTGGCTTACGACGGCGCGTTGGTCGACGACGCGCGTCTGGTGGTCACCCTCGCCCGGACGGCGGCGTCGTTCGGCGCCCGAATCCTCACGCGGCTGTCGGCCACTTCGCTTTCGGCGGACCGGGTTCAGGTGCGCGACGGCCTTTCCGGCTCTACTGTGGACATCCACGCACGGCAGGTGATCAACGCGACGGGCGTGTGGGCGGGCACGCTGACGGGTTCGGTGCGGTTGCGGCCCTCGCTCGGTTCGCACCTGGTGCTGGCGCCGGGGACGGTCCCGATGGGGACGACGTCGGTCAACATCGGCGTGCCCGGCGAGACCAACCGGTTCGTCTTCCTGCTCCCCCAGCCGGACGGCCGGGTCTACCTGGGACTCACCGATGAGCCGCTCTCCGGACCGATCCCGTCCGTGCCGGCGGTTCCCGAGTCCGATGTGGACTTCTTGTTGTCGCTGGCTTCGTCGGTACTCGCCCGGCCGCTGACCCGGGCGGACGTCGCCGGGTCCTATGCGGGGCTGCGGCCCCTGGTCGAGGGAACCAGCGGCCGGTCGGCGGATCTTTCCCGCAAGCACGCGGTCCTGGCGGGGCCGGACGGGTTGCTGACGGTGGTGGGCGGGAAGCTGACGACGTACCGCCGGATGGCCGAGGACGCCGTCGACGCGGCGCTGCGCTTGACGGGACTTGCCGCTTCACCGTGTCGCACGGCCCGGTTGCCGTTGCTGGGGGCGGCTCCCCGGCCGGAGTTGTCCCTGGTGGACGCGGCGCCCCGGCTGGTGGCCCGGTACGGCACGGAGGCAGCGCGCGTGGCGGCGTTGGGCGAGGTGGACGCGGAGTTCGCGGCCCCGGTGGCGCCGGGAACGGAGATCACGGCGGCCGAGGTGGTGTGGGCGGTCCGGAACGAGGGCGCACTGGACGTCGAGGACGTGCTGGAGCGCCGGACACGGCTGTCGTTGATCCCGCCGGACGCCGAGGCCGCGACGCCGCGCGTGGCGGAACTTGTCGACAAGTCGCTGGCGGGCCTCCTCTGAGCGGACTGCGTCGACCGGACTTGATGTTCTCTTGATTTGACGTCCCGTTGGGTTTTTGCAACAGTTAGTGCCATGAGTCCGGTCAGACGCGGCAAGGAGCTGCCGATCTACAACCGGCTTCCCGTGCTCCGGGCGGAGCGCGGGATGACCCGAGCCGCGCTCGCGAGCGCCGTCGAAGTCAATCCACAGACCATCGGCGCGCTCGAACGCGGTGACCACTATCCGAGCCTGGATCTGGCGTTCCGGATCTGCGCGGTGTTCGACCTGCCCGTCGAGGCGGTCTTCAGCCGCGAGCCGTTCACGCCGCTGTCCACCCAGGTCTACCGCGAGGGGGGAGCATGACCGAGCAGCCGGGCCGCCTCGCGGCCTACTGGGAACGCCAGCTCGGCAAGCTGGAGGAAGCCGAACGGAAGCGCGCCCGGCGACTGCCGGGCTGGCGCACGCGGAAGCACCGCCGGACGCTCGTCGTCGTGCTGGTCTTCGCCGACCTCGCGCTGGTCGCCGGGGCCACCCAGTTCAAAGCGGACCCGCGCTGGGTCTTCCCGGCCTTCTGGCTGACCGGGCTGGTCGTCGGCGGTTTCGCGTTCCTGACGCTGCGCGTCCTGACCGGGCGGATGAGCGGCAGCTTCTCGCGCCTGCTGGACGAACGCGAGCGCGAGTGGCGCCACCGCGTCACCTACATCGGCTACCAGGCGCTCAGCTACCTGATGCTGATCGCGATGTGCTACGGCCTGGTCGTCGCCGACACCCCGGAAAGCGCCGCGATGATGCTGTCCGCGCTGCTGGTCACCGGCACGACCATCCCGGCCGTCGTGCTGGGCTGGTCGCTGCCGGACGACGACCCCGAGGATTTCGAGGAGGGGATGGGGAATGCCTGAGGGGACACTGGAGATCGACCGGATCTCCAAGCGCTACGGCGCCAAGGTCGCGCTGGACGGCGTCTCGTTCGAGGTCCGCGCCGGCGAGCTGTTCGGCTTCGTCGGCAGCAACGGCGCCGGCAAGACCACCACCATGCGGATCACGCTGGGCGTGCTGGCCGCCGACGGCGGTGAGGTCCGGTTCGGCGGCGAACCGGTCACGCACGAAACCCGGACGCACATCGGCTACATGCCGGAAGAACGCGGGCTGTACCCGAAGATGAAGGTGCTCGACCAGCTCGTCTACCTGGCCGAGCTGCACGGGCTCAGCGCCGGCGAAGCGCACCGCAACGCCGAGAACTGGATCACCCGGCTCGGGCTGGCCGAGCGCCGCAAGGACGAGGTGCAGAAGCTCAGCCTCGGCAACCAGCAGCGCGTCCAGCTGGCCGCGGCGCTGGTGCACGACCCCGCCGTGCTGGTGCTCGACGAACCCTTCTCCGGCCTCGACCCGCTCGCCGTCGACGTGATGAGCGGCGTCCTGCGGGAGAAGGCCGCCGCGGGCGTGCCGGTCGTGTTCTCCAGCCACCAGCTCGACCTCGTCGAGCGGCTGTGCGACCGGGTGGGGATCATCCGCGACGGCCGGATGGTCGCCGTCGGCACGGTCGACGAGCTGACCGCGGGCGCGCGCAGCAAGCTCGTCGTGACCGCGCCGGCCGCGAGCAACGGCTGGGCCGCGGGCCTGCCCGGCGTGCGCGTGCTGGAGCAGCACGGCACCACCACCGTCCTCGACCTCGAACCGGGCGCGGACGACCAGGCCGTGCTCGCCGCCGCGCTGGCGACCGGGCCGGTCACCGAGTTCAGCCGCCGTCGCCGCTCGCTCACCGAGCTGTTCCGCGACGCGGTGTCCGAGAAGGGGGAAGCGCGATGAGGACGTTGAGCGGCCGCCGCGCCGTCTGGCTCGTGATGAAGCGCGAGCTGAACACCCGGCTCCGCACCAGGTCGTTCGTCGTCGGCACCGGCGTACTGCTGGTGCTGCTGCTGGGGTACGTCCTCTTCCAGACGTCGCTGGCCGGTTCGGCGGACAAGAAGACCGTCGGGCTGACCGGCCAGGCGATCGGGATCGCCCGCCAGCTGCAGACCGAAGCGGCGCTTTCCGGCCGCGAGATCAGCACGGTCGTCGTCACCGACGCGGCGGAAGGCCGGAAGAAGGTCGAAGACGGCGACGTCGACGCGCTCGTCTCGGGCAGCGCGGCCCAGCTTACCGCCACCTACAAGTCCTCTTTGGACACCGAACTGCGCCGGGTGCTCGACCAGGTCGCCCAGCAGCAGGTGCTCGACGGCGTGCTGTCGTCCGCGCAGCTGGAACCGGCCGAGGTGATGGCCAGGGTCAACGGCACCCACGTCCGTGACGACGCCCTCTCGCCGCAGCCGGCCGACCAGACGCAGCGGCTGGTCGTCGGGCTGGTCGTGGCGTTCCTGCTGTACATGAGCATCATCACCTACGGGATGATGGTGGCCCAGGGCGTCGTCGAGGAGAAGTCGAGCCGGGTCGTGGAGATCCTGCTCGCCAGCGTGCGGCCGTGGCAGCTGTTGCTGGGCAAGGTGATCGGGCTCGGCCTGGTCGGCCTGACCCAGCTGGTCATCCTCGCGGTGGTCGGGCTGGGCGCCGCGGCGGCGACCGGCGTGTTCACCCTGTCCGGCTTCGCGACCGGCGCGGTGCTGTGGGGCCTGCTCTGGTACCTGCTGGGCTTCCTGTTGTACGCCACCATCTACGGCGCGCTGGGGTCGCTGGTGTCCCGGCAGGAGGACACCCAGTCGGTGGTCGGGCCGCTCAACATCATCCTGGTCGTCGGGTTCATCGCCGGGTTCAACCTGCTGGTCCAGGACCCCGCGAGCTCGGCGACGAAGATCGTCTCGCTGATCCCCCTGCTGTCGCCGATCCTGATGCCGGCCCGCATCTCGACGGGCGCGGCGGCGGGCTGGGAGATCGGGCTGTCGCTGGCGCTGACCATCGCCCTCGTCGCCCTGCTGACCTGGGTCGGCGGGAAGATCTACGGCAACAGCGTGCTGCGGATCGGCAGCCGCATCAAGCTGTCGGAGGCCCTGCGTGGCTGAGGTGCAGCCGTCCGACCGTGGAGCGGATCGAGCCGAGCGCCACCGGCGATCCCGCGCTCGCGGTCGTGTGGCGCGTCAAGCCGCTTGTCACGACGTGATCTTGCCGTAGCGCTCCAAGGACACCTGGCGCTCGTGGGCGTGGTCGACCATGGGTTCCGGGTAGTCGGCGGGGCGGTCCTTCAGCTTGTGCACCGCCTTCCCTTCGACGGAACGCAGCTCCGGCACGTACTTGCGCACGTAGTCGCCGTTCGGGTCGAACTTCTCCCCCTGGGTCGTCGGGTTGAAGATGCGGAAGTACGGCGCCGCGTCGGTGCCGCAGCCCGCGACCCACTGCCAGTTCAGCTGGTTCGACGCCAGGTCGCCGTCCACCAGGTGCTTCATGAAGTGGCGGGCGCCCAGCCACCACGGCAGGTGCAGGTCCTTCACCAGGAAGCTGGCGACGACCATCCGCACCCGGTTGTGCATCCAGCCCTCGGCCAGCAGCTGCCGCATCCCGGCGTCCACGATCGGGTAACCGGTACGGCCTGCGCACCACCGCTCGAAAGCCTCCGGGTCGCTGTCGTGTTTCATCCCGTCGAAGCGCTTGTCGTAGTTCTTCCGCGCCGTTTCCGGGCGGTGCCACAGGACGTCGGCGTGGAATTCGCGCCAGCAGATCTCGCTGCGCAACGACTTCGCGCCGGCGCGGTCGTCGCCGGAAAGGTCCGCCAAGATCGTCCGCGGGTGGATGCACCCCCAGCGCAGGTACGGCGAAAGCCGGGTGGTGCCTTCGCGGTCCGGCCGGTCGCGATCCTCGTCGTAGGTCTCGATGCCGTCGTCCAGGAATGCGTGCCAAACGTCGAGCGCGGCCTGCTCGCCGGGTTCGGGCAGCGTCGCGGAAACCGGGGGCGCCTTCGGGATCTTCAGCGACCGCGGCGGCTCCACCCAGTCCACAAGGGACGGTCCGGTGTCCGCGGGCGAGTGCCACCCGCGCGCGGTCCACGCCCGGTAAAACGGGGTGAAGACGCGGTACGGATCGCCGTCCGGCTTGGTGACGCGCCCGGGCGTCACGGCGTACGGCGAGCCCGTCCCGACCCAGTCGATGTTGTGCTCCGCCAACGCTTTCGCCACGGACGCGTCCCGGCGGCGGCCGTAGGGCCCGGTGTCGGCGCTGACGTGCACCGCGGCCGCGCCGATCTTCTTCGCCGCCTTCACGACCTCGGCCGCCGGCTCGCCGCGGACCAGCATCAAGCGGCCGCCGAGCTGTTCGTTCAGCTTCTCGAGGCAGCCGTAGAGGAACGCTTCCCGCGGCGCGCCACCCGGCTTGAGCAGCGCCTCGTCGAGGACGTACAGCGCGAGGACGTGCTTGCTGTGACGCGACGCCTCCAGCAGCGCGGCGTGGTCACCGAGCCGCAGGTCACGGCGGAACCACAGGACAACCGGCGCTTCTCTGGTCACGACGGAAAACGATAAACGCCCCGCCGTGCGGGTGCACGGCGGGGCGTTTACGCAAAAACGATCAGCGCTCCGACATCGGGGTGTAGTCCCGCGAAGCGTGGCCGGTGTAGATCTGCCGCGGGCGGCCGATCTTGGTGGCCGGGTCGTTGATCATCTCGCGCCAGTGCGCGATCCAGCCCGGGAGCCGGCCGAGCGCGAACAGCACCGTGAAGAACTTCGTCGGGAAGCCCAGCGCCCGGTAGATCAGGCCGGTGTAGAAGTCCACGTTCGGGTACAGCTTGCGCTCGATGAAGTAGTCGTCGGAGAGCGCCGTCTCCTCGAGCTTCTTGGCGATGTCGAGCAGCTGGTCGCCGCCCTTCAGCTTGCCCAGGATCTCGTCGGCGGTGTTCTTGATGATCTTCGCGCGCGGGTCGTAGTTCTTGTAGACCCGGTGCCCGAAGCCCATCAGCTTCACGCCCTTTTCCTTGTTCTTCACCCGCTCGACGAACTTGGCGACGTCGCCGCCGTCGTTCTTGATGCCCTCGAGCATGTCGAGCACCGCGGCGTTCGCGCCGCCGTGCAGCGGGCCGAACAGCGCGTTGATGCCCGCCGAGATCGAGGCGAACAGGTTCGCCTCGGACGAGCCGACCAGGCGCACGGTCGAGGTCGAGCAGTTCTGCTCGTGGTCGGCGTGCAGGATGAACAGCAGGTCGAGCGCCTTCGCGACGTCCGGGTCGACCTCGTACGGCTCGGCCGGGAAGCCGAACGTCATCCGCAGGAAGTTCTCCACCAGGCCGAGCGAATTGTCCGGGTACAGCAGCGGCTGGCCCACGGACTTCTTGTAGGCGTAGGCGGCCAGCGTCGGCACCTTGGCGAGCAGCCGGATCGTGGACAGCTCCACGTTCGGCTCGTCGAACGGGTCGAGCGAGTCCTGGTAGAAGGTCGACAGCGCCGACACCGCGCTCGACAGGACCGGCATCGGGTGCGCGTCGCGCGGGAAGCCGCTGAAGAACGCCTTGAGGTCCTCGTGCAGCAGCGTGTGCCGCTGGATCTTCTCGGTGAAGTCGGCCAGCTGGGTCTCGGTCGGCAGCTCGCCGTAGATCAGCAGGTAGGAGACCTCGACGAAGGTCGACTTCTCGGCCAGCTGCTCGATCGGGTACCCGCGGTAGCGGAGGATGCCGGCGTCACCGTCGATGTAGGCGATGGCGGACGACGCGGCCCCGGTGTTGACGAAACCGGGGTCGTAGGTGATGTACCCCGTCTGCGCCAGCAGCTTGCCCAGTTCGATCCCCGGCGCGCCTTCGACCGGGTGGACGATCTTGAACTCGTGCTCGCCACTCGGCAGGGTCAGCTTCGCGGTTTCTCCGCCGGACTGCCCCGCAGTCGTCGCGTCGGACATGCAAGTCCCTCTCACGTTGGGCACGGGCCGGCGGCGCCTGTACGTTCCACAGGTAGCCACGTGTTCACGCGAGGAAACACTGGCGCCTCGCTGCACACCGCCCCGCTGGGGTATGAAGAATGCCCCTCTACGCTAGTCGAGAAACCCGCCTTCGCGCAGCGGTGACGTTGCTCCTGAGGGCCCCTTTGGGACCAGGTTCACACGGTGGACGCCATGTCGGCGGACGTGGGCGGTTCGGCGCCGCTGCGGGACACCGTGATCGACGCCGCTTTCGCCGCGAACTCCAGCGCCTCCCGCCACGCGCCGGCGTCGAGGGAGGCCAGGTCGGTGGCCTCGCGGGTGTGCAGCCAGGCCAGCAGCGCACCGTGCACGGTGTCGCCCGCGCCGATGGTGTCCACGACGGTGACTTTTCGCGACGGCACGTGGGCCAGCTCACCTGCGGCGGTGATCACCGAGAGCCCGTCGGCCCCCCGGGTGAGCACCACGGCGTCCACACCGGACTCGATCCACGTCTTCGCGGCGGCGACCGGGTCGGCGCCCTCGGTGAGCCAGGCGGCGTCGTCGTCGGAGATCTTCAGCAGCCGGACGTCCGGCAGCCAGGACGCGAACCGGGCCCGGTAGGCGGCCGGGTCGGTGATGAGCGCCTCGCGGATGTTGGGGTCGAGCACGGTCAGCACGCCGCGGGCCGCTTCGCGCCGCAGCATCGCCTCGTACGCCGAGGCGCCGGGCTCGAGGACCATGCCGAGCGTGCCGAGTGAGAGCGCGGTCACACTCTCGGCCAGCGGGCCCGGATCCGCGACCAGCCGGTCGGCGGTGCCCTCGACGTAGAACGTGTAGCGCGCGGCGCCCTTCGCGTCGAGCGCCACGACGGCCAGCGTCGTCGGCTCGTCGCCGCGCTGCAGCAGCGAGGTGTCGACGGCGGAGGCGTGCAGCCGTTCGATCATCGCGTCGCCGAAGCGGTCGGTGGACACGCGGGAGAGGAACGCCGCGGGCACACCGAGCCGTCCGGCGGCCAGCGCGACGTTGTACGGGCCGCCGCCCAGCCGGGGCAGCAGCGCGCGCAGCCCACCGTCCACAGTGGAATCCAAGGGGTCGCCGGGAACCAGGTCGACCAGAGCTTCTCCGCCTACGACGATCACGCCGCGCAGTTTAATGGAGTTCCGGCTGACAATTCCTGTCCGCTATTTGTTCAGGCCGCCGAGCAGCAGTTCGCCCAAAGCGGTGAACGCGTCGGCGTCGGACACGTCGGTCCGCTGGGCGAGCACGCCGGTCTGGATGCCCTCGATGATCAGCCCGGTCATCTCGGCCACCAGCCGGGCGTGGACGTCCCGGAACACCCCGTCGGCAACACCCTTGTCGATGAACTGCCGGAGCCGTTTCGCGGCGAACCGGCTGTTGAGCTGGTAGGCCTCCCGGGCCGGGCCGAATTCGGCGAGGTCCCGCATGAAGGCCGCCGACGCCCGGTTGAGGTGCTCGGCGACCCCGGCCAGGTACTCGCCGATGAGCTTGGGGGCGTCGTCGATCCCGGCGATGCGCTCCTCGATCCGCTCCGCGGCGCCCCGGAAGAACCGCGTGACGACCTTGACGGCGAGCTGCTCCTTGCTGGGCGCGAGCGCGTAGAGCGTCGACTTCGAGCAGCGCAGACGGCCGGCCAGGTCGTCCAGCGTGAAGACGGCGAAGCCCTCGGCCAGGAAGAGCGCCTCGAGCTCGCCGAGCAGCGCCTGCTGGCGGGCGGTCGGCCGGCGGCGGGGTTCGGGGCGCATCGGCTCACTATCTCCTACGTCTTCCGGCCACCCCAGGCCTGTCTTACTGTACTCTGAACGAGCCCAGAGTACTGTTTTCAGTACTGAAGCATTCCGAGGCTTCGCCCCGGGCCGGGGGCGCCGCCACCCGGACCCCCGACAGACGCTGGTTTGGAGGACGACGATGCCCGCCGAACGCCTGCTGCCTTCATCGGAAGCCGAGGACCTGGTCGCCCTGGCCACCGAGATCGCGCGCGACGAGCTCGCTCCGCGGGCAGCGGCAGCCGAGGAAGCGGAGCAGTTCCCCCGCGAGCAGTTCCGCCTGCTCGGCAAGTCCGGCCTGCTGGGCCTGCCGTACAGCGAGCGCTGGGGCGGCGGCGACGTCTCGTACGAGGTCTACCTGCAGGTCCTGGAGGAGATCGCGACGGCGTGGATGACGGTCGGCGTCGGGCTGTCGGTGCACACGATGTCTTGCTACGCGCTCGCGGAGTACGGCACCGACGAGCAGCGCGACCGGTGGTTCCCGGACATGCTCGAAGGCTCGCTGCTGGGTGCGTACGCGCTGTCGGAGACGCAGGCGGGCTCGGACGCGGCGGCGCTGTCGACGCGCGCGCGTCTCGACGGCCCGGACTACGTCGTCAACGGGACCAAGGCGTGGATCACCCACGCGGGGGTGGCGGACTTCTACATGACGATGGTCCGCACGGGCGATTCCGAAATCTCGTGCCTGCTGGTCGACGGGGCCACGCCCGGCCTCTCGGCCGCACCGCGCGAACGGAAGATGGGCCTGACCGGCTCGCCGACGGCCCAGATGATCTTCGACAGCGCCCGGGTGCCCGCTTCGCGGCTCCTGGGTGACCCGGGGGCCGGGCTGCGGATCGCGCTGTCGTCGCTGAGCTCGGGCCGGCTGGGGATCGCGGCGTGCGCGGTGGGCCTGGCCCAGGCGGCGCTGGACGAAGCGGTGGCCTACGCGAAGGGGCGCTCGCAGTTCGGCCGCCCGATCATCGACTTCCAGGGCATCGAGTTCCTGCTGGCGGACATGGCCGCGACGGTGGAGGCGTCCCGGGCGCTGTACCTGGACGCGGCCCGGCGCCGGGACCGCGGGATGCCGTTCAAGCGCCAGGCGTCGATCGCCAAGCTGGTGGCGACCGACGGCGCGATGAAGGTGACGACGGACGCCGTGCAGGTCCTCGGCGGGGCCGGGTACACGCGGGACTTCCCGGTGGAGCGGTACATGCGGGAGGCGAAGGTGCCGCAGATCTTCGAGGGGACGAACCAGATCCAGCGGCTCGTCATCGCGCGGGAGCTGAAGAACGCGTAGCCCGATCCAGCGACCCGTGTCGCGCGCGGGGGACGGATACCGTGGCGGCATGCCCGGTCATCTGCTGACCATCCAGGAGTACGCGGCGCTCGACGGCACCGGTTTCACGGAGCTGGTGGAAGGCCGCCTGGTGACCTCACCCGGCTCCGGCCGCCGACACGACGTGGCGGTGTGCCTGCTGGCCGGCCAGCTCGAACGGCAGCTGCCGCGCGGGCTCGCCTTCGTCGTCCGCAACGACCTCGACCTGCGCCTGGCACCGGACGGCGAGCCCGGCTTCGCCCGGCGGCCGGACCTGCTGATCGTCGGCCGCGCCGCGCTGGCCCGCGGCGACGGCCTGGTCCGGGCCGACGAGGTGCTCATCGTCGTCGAAATCGTGGCCCCGGACTCGAAGCGCACCGACTACCAGGTCAAGCACGACGAGTACGCCGACGCCGGGATCCCGCACTACTGGATCGTGGACACCGCCGAGCCGGTCTCGCTCGTCGCCTGCCACCGAGGCGGGGCCGGCTACGTCGACACGCCGGCGGTCACCGGCACCTTCACGACGGATGTCCCGTTCCCGGCGCGGCTCGACCTCGACGCACTGGTCTCGTGAGCTGGGAGGCCCGATGGCAGTAGTTCCGGTGCGATTGCTGACAATCGAGGAGTACGCGGCGCTCGGTGAAACCGAAGTCGGCTACACCGAGCTAGTGGAAGGCCGGGTGGTGACATCACCCAATCCTGGCGCGACGCACAATCTGGCTGCTTTCTCGCTGGCCGGACAGCTCGATCCGCAGTTGCCGCGCGAGCTGACATTCGTCCTCGGCGTCGACCTCGACCTACAGCTGGCTCCCGGCGACCAACCCAGCTTCTCGCGCCGGCCCGACCTGCTGATTTTCGACAAAGCCGCGCTTGCGCGCGGTGACGAGGAGATGCTTCGCGCCGACGAGGTCGCGGTGGTCGTGACACCGGAATCGAAGCGCACCGACTACCGGGTCAAGCACGACGAGTACGCCGACGCCGGAATCCCGCACTACTGGATCGTCGACCTCACCGAGCCGGTCTCGCTCGTAGCCTGCTACCGAGCAGGTTCCGGCTACCTGGACGCCCCCGCGGTCACCGGCACCTTCACCACCGATGTCCCGTTCCCGGTCAAGCTAGACCTGACCACACTCCTCGACTGATCGGGCAGCACGCCGGAACCGCCCGGTTACCGGCGTGCCGCCCGAAACTCAGCGAGTCTCCCGGTACCGGCGGTCCTTCGACACGCCCTCGCCCAGTGACTCGTCGAAGTGGTACACCTCGTCACCCCGGACGAAGACGCGCAGCGCGCGGTTCATCACGTCCAGCGGGTCGCCCGACCACAGCACCACGTCGGCGTCCAGGCCCGGCTTCAGCGAGCCGATCTGCCCGTCGAGGTCCAGCATCGACGCCGGGTTGATGGTCAGCGAACGCAGCGCCGTCGCCGGGTCGAGGCCGTCCTTCACCGCGAGGGCCGCCTGGTACACCAGGAAGTTGATCGGGATCACCGGGTGGTCGGTGGTGATCGCGATCTTCACGCCCGCGCGGGCCAGGATGCCGGCCGAGCGCAGCGTGCGGTTGCGCAGCTCGACCTTGGACTTCGTGGTGAACAGCGGGCCGAGGATCACCGGGACGTCGCGGGAAGCCAGCAGGTCCGCGATCAGGTGGCCTTCGGTGCCGTGGTTGATCACCAGCTTGTAGCCGAACTCGTCGGCCAGCCGGATCGCGGTCACGATGTCGTCCGCGCGGTGGACGTGCTGGTCCCAGAACAGCTCGCCGTCGAGGACCTTCGACAGCGTCTCCAGCGTCAGGTCCACCTCGTGCGGCTTGCCCTCGGACTCGGCGTGCGCGCGCTTCGCCTGGTAGTTGCGGGCCTTGGTGAAGGCCTCGCGCAAGATCGCCGCGACACCCAGGCGCGTCGACGGCGTCTGCTTCTTGTCGCCATACACGCGCTTCGGGTTTTCGCCGAGCGCGCTCTTCACGCTGACGTGCTCCGCGAACGTCATGTCCAGGATGCTGCGGCCCCACGTCTTGACACCGATCGTCTGCCCGCCGATCGGGTTGCCGGAGCCGGGCTTGATGACGACGCTCGTGACACCGCCCGCGAGCGCGTCGTCGAAGCCGGGCTCGTAGGGGTCGATGCCGTCGACGGCGCGGAAGCGGGCGCCGTTCGGGTCGGTCATCTCGTTGGTGTCGTTGCCGGCCCAGCCTTCGCCGTCCTCGTGGACGCCGAGGTGGGCGTGGGCGTCGATGAAGCCGGGCAGCACCCAGGTGCCGGCCGCGTCGACCAGTTCGGCGTCTTCCGGGATGTCGACGTCGACCTCGGTGCCGACCGCGACGATCTTGCCGCCGTCGATCAGGACCGTGCCGCCCTCGATGGGATCACCGTCGATGGGGACGACATAGCCCCCGACAATTGCCTTCGCCATAGTTCGCCACGCTAACGAACTCGTCCGGGGCCGTGCACGCGGGCCTTCTCCAAGTGCACGAGCTCGTGGTTGTTCTCGGGCGTCCGGTGCGTCTCGCGGTAGCCGTGCTTGGCGTACAGGTGCAACGGCCCCACGCTCTTCGAGCCGGTGAAGAGCCGGAACACCGTCACCTCCGCCGGCGCCGCCGACTCCGCGAACCGCAGCAGTCCGCCGCCCAGCCCGGCCCCCTGGCGGTCCGGAGCGACGACCAGGCGCCCGATCACCCCGACCGGCCCGGTCACCGTCAGCCGCACCGACGCCACCAGGCGACCCGATTCGCGCAGCCCCCAGGACAAGCCCGTGAGCGCCACCCGCGTCTCGTCCAGGGTCTCCAGCAGCGGCGGCAGATCCAGGTCTCCGTGCGCCCGGGCCTCGGTGACGTACGCGGCCCGTTGCAGCGTCAGGACTTCACCCGCGTCGGCGACGCCCAGGCGACGCGGCGTCACCGGACCCGGATGCCCCAGCTGCCCGACCACGACGCCGACGGCTCCAGCTCGATCAGGTCGGTGCCCGTGTTGAGCGCGTCGGCCGGACAGGTCATCGGCTCGATCGCCACCGCGCGGCCGCGGCCGACCAGGTCGTCCGGGGTGAAGACCTGGGCCCAGCGGAAGTCGGGGCCGGTCCAGACCAGCAGCTCCTGGCCGTCGTGGCTGAGGACGATGTGGTGCGTGCCGTCCTCGGCCTCCGCGAGGCCGCCGAACGCCGTGTCCAGGTTGACCCCCGCCAGCACGCGGCCGGTGCGGAAGTCGTACTCGGTGCCCTCGACGTCCTGCTCCTCGGCGTACGGCATTTGCTCGTCGGGCAAGGACGGCCGGACCCGGCTCGCGGGCAGCGCCAGCGTCAGCTCGTCGGTCGGGACGTCACCGATCCGGAAGTACGGGTGCGTGCCGACGCCGACGCCGATCGGCTGCTCGCCTTCGTTGCGGATCTCGTGGGTGACGGTCAGTTCGCGCGGCGCGACCTCGTACGTCACGGTCGCGCGCAGCGGCACCGGCCAGCCCGGCTGGACCGCGACGTCGACGGCCAGGGTGACCGACGATTCGGCGTGCTCCAGCAGCTCCCACTCGAGGTGGCGGGTCAGGCCGTGGATGGCGTTGCCGCGCGCCTCCTCGGTGATCTGGAGCTGCTGGGTCTCCCCCTGGAACGTCCACCGGCCACCCTTGGTGCGGTTCGGCCAGGGCAGCAGCACCTGCCCGGCGCCCATCGGCGGCTTCGCGTCTTCGGGGAACTCCTCGACGTACGGCACGCCGCCGACTTCGAAGGCACGCAGGCCGGCACCGATTTCGGTGACGACGGCGCGCGCGTTGCCGCGGGTGATCTCGAACTGCTGACCGGTCGGGTTGCCCATGCGCACGACCTTACCGATCCACGAAGTCACTAGACCGGTCGTCATAGTTTGCGCTACGGTTCCGTCATGGTTCGCCGCACCGACACGCGGCAGCGGATGCTCGACACCGCCGCCGACCTGTTCCAGACCCAGGGCTACCACGCCACCGGCCTGACCCAGCTGACCACGGCCGGCGGCGCCCCCAAGGGTTCGCTCTACTTCCACTTCCCCGGCGGCAAGGAGCAGCTCGCCACCGAAGCCGTCCGGCTGTCGAGCGAGCGCACGGGCGCTCTCCTCGAAGCCATCCTGGCCGGCGCTCCCGACCCCGCGACCGGGATCGACCGCGCGGTCGACGCGCTCGCGGGTTTCCTGACCGGATCGGACTTCCAGCGCGGCTGTCCTCTTGCGACGGTGGCGCTCGACGCCGCCGCGGCGAGCGAGCCCATCCGGGAGGCCTGCGCGGACGGCTACGCATCCTGGCACGGCGTTCTCGGTGGATACCTTGCCGGGCAAGGTCTTTCCGCCGGGCGAGCGGACGAACTCGCCACGATCGTGCTCGCCGCGATCGAAGGCGGGCTGCTGCTGGCCCGCACCCGCCGCGACCTCGCGCCGCTGCGCGCGGTCGCCACCCACCTGCACACCACCCTCGATCGGGAGTTCGCCTGATGCGCGTCCACCACCTCAACTGCGGCACCCTGCGCCCGCTGGGCGGCAAGCTGATCGACGGCCGGCCGGGCGTGTTCCGGCGCGCCACCATGGTCTGCCACTGCCTGCTGCTCGAGACCGCCACCGGGCTCGTGCTCGTCGAGACAGGCATGGGCACCCCGGCCGCGGTCGACCGGACCGCCTGGCTGGGCGCCGGGTTCGTCCGCCAGTCCAATCCGATCGCGGACCCGGCGCAGACGGCGATCGCCCAGGTCCGCGCACTCGGCTTCGACCCGGCGGACGTCCGCGATATCGTGCTGACCCACCTCGACCTCGACCACGCCGGCGGGCTCATCGACTTCCCGTGGGCGCGCGTGCACGTCTACGCCGAAGAGCTGCGCGCCTTCACCGACCCGCGCGACGACGAACGCGGCCGGTACCGCCGGATCCAGTTCGCTCATGGTCCACAGTGGACGTCCTATGCGGACAGCGGTGAGCCGTGGTTCGGCTTCGGTGCCGTCCGGCAGCTCGACGGCCTGCCGCCGGAGGTCCTGCTGATCCCGCTGTCCGGGCACACGCGCGGGCACGCCGGGGTCGCCGTCGACACCGGCCACGGCTGGCTGCTCAACGCCGGTGACTCGTACTTCTTCCACGGGCAGGCCGACCCCGCCGCACCGCACTGCCCGCCGGGCCTGAAGTGGTTCGAAGGCCACATGGAGACGGTGCGGGGCGCCCGGCTGGACAATCACCGCCGCCTGCGTCAGCTTGTTCAGGAGCACGGCGAGGAGGTCACCGTCTTCGCCGCGCACGACGAGACCGAATTCCTCCGGCTGAGCACCAGGAGCAGCGTATGAAGGTGCACCACCTGAACTGCGGATCGATGCGCCCGGTGGGTGGCAAACTGCTCGACGGCGAGCCCGGCCTGCTGCGGCGGGCGGAGCTGGTCGCCCACTGCCTGCTGCTCGAGACCGGCGACAGCCTGGTGCTGGTCGACACCGGGTTCGGCAGCCAGGGCGTGGCGCGCCCCGCCGAATGGCTCGGACAGCCGTTCCTGGCGATGGTCGGAGCCAAACCCGAGGCCGCCGAGACGGCCGTCGCGCAGATCGAGGCGCTCGGCCACGACCCGGCCGACGTCCGGCACATCGTCGCGACCCACCTCGACGTCGACCACGCCGGCGGCCTGGCCGACTTCCCGAACGCCGTCGTGCACGTCCGGGCGGAGGAGCACCGGGCCGCGACCGCGCCCGCGGACGCCGGGGAGAAGTACCGCTACCGCAGGGCGCAGTTCGCGCACCGCCCGCTGTGGAGCACCTACGACGAGACGGGCGAGCCGTGGTTCGGCTTCGAGGCGGTCCGGTCGCTCAAGGGCCTGCCGGAGGAGATCCTGCTGGTCCCGCTGACCGGCCACACCCGCGGCCACACGGGCGTGGCGGTCGACACCGGCGACGGCTGGCTCCTGCACGCCGGCGACGCCTACTTCTTCCACGGCCAGCTGGACCCGGTGGCCCCGCACTGCCCGCCGGGCCTGACGGCGTTCCAGAACATCGTCCAGACGCTGCGCGGACCGCGGCTGGAGAACCTGGCGCGGCTGCACGAGCTGGCGCGGACCCACCAGGACGAGGTCACGGTGTTTTCGGCGCACAGCCCGGTCGAGCTGGCCGCACTGCGCCGGTGATGCCGGGAACCGAATGATCTTCCGCCGCATCCAAGCCTCCGACGACAGGAGGTTCAGATGGTGGCGAAGATCCGTTGGTGCTCGGCCGTGCTCGGGGTGGTGGCCGCGCTGACGACGGCGTGCGGGAGCGAGCCGGGCCCGCGCCCGGCCGCAGCCGCGACGCCGGAACCGGCGCCGCTCGACCTCTCGGGTGTCGTGCTGCTGCACCATTCCGAGAAGACCGGCTTCGACGAGATCGTCTTCGCCGATCCGGCCTCCGGCGCGGCGAAGACGACCCTGTCCTTGCCTGGCTACGACTCGTCGCTGAACCGCTTGGACGGACCGGCCACCAAGCTGGATCTCGTCTCGCCCGACGGCCAGTACGCGACGCTCGAGACCTACGAAGGCGTCGATGTCTTCAAGCTCAACGCCGCCGACCGGAGGTACGAACGCACGGGCACCGTGCCGGCCCCGGAGCGGTCGATGAGCGAACGGGCCTCGCGGTTCCGGAACCCGCAGTTCAGCCCCGTCGGGTCGAAGCTGTACTTCGACGACGACGAGTCGGTGTACTCCGTCGACTACCGGCAGCTCGGCCGGCCGGTGGTGGAAGCCCGCATCGAGCCGAACACCAGCTCCGACCAGCACGTCGAGGACTGGCGGATCGGACCGCGGGGCGAAGTGCTGACCTGGCGGGACGTCCGGCACGCCGAAGACCGGCTGGCTTATCTGGCCGACTCGTCGGGCGCCATCGGGTACGCCTACTACGAAGAGCCCGGAGCGACCTACCAATTCGTCACCGCGCTCGACGCCACGACGACGCTGATGTCCGCCGTCACCGGCTCGGACGAGCACGGCGTGCTGATGCGCCTGACGCTCGACGGCGGAACGCCTCGGTTGACCAAGCTCGTCGAGAAGTCCGAGCCGATGATCGGCAAGGTGGCCGCCTCGCCGGACAAGGCCACCGTGCTCTACCAGACCTACCAGGGCGAGTGGTTCACCTCGCCGGTCACGCCGGGCGCGGTCGCGCGGCCCGCGTTCCCGCAGCTGCCGGCTACCGGGAGGTGGTCGCTCGTCGGCTGGGCTTGATCAGCCGGCGGCGAGGGCCTGCTTGACGAGCGGTGCGAGCTGCTCCGGCGTCATCTTCGCCGGGCCGGTGTAGTTGACCAGCACCGGCGTGCCCGCCACCAGCTCGGCCGAGGCGAGGGTCGCCGTCTTCTGGCCGTCGACGTAGTAGACGGCGCCGTCCGGGAAGCCCGGGACGTCCTGCGCGCCCGGCTTCGCCTTCTTGATCGACGCGAGCATCTCGGCGGGCTTGCCCTGCTTGCCCTCGTAGCGGGTCACCGCGAGCGCGCCCGCGGCCTTGCCGTCGTGCTGGTACTCGCAGGTGCGCGCCTTGCCGCCGTTGGCCGCGTTGTCCTGGACCGGGCCCGGCACCGCCTGGAGGTTGTCGAGGAACAGCGCCTTCGACACGGCCTCGGCGGGCAGCAGCTTGCACGGGTCGAGCGACCCGGCGGCGGCGTTCGTACTCGGCGCCGGCTTCGGCTTCGGGGCCGCGGAGGACGAAGGAGCTTTCGACGGTTCGTCCCCGGACGAGCAGGCGGTCAGCGCGGCAAAGGCGACAAAAGCGACAACTACGGTACGCATGTTCGCACCCTAACCCGATCGGACTACGACGTGGGCGCCCGGTATCGCCAGAAGGCCGGGAGCACGAACATCGACGCGCAGACCAGCACGATCACCAGCAGGCCGCCGACGCTCGCCGCGACCGTGGTGCCGAACGCGGCGGCGCCCCAGCCGTGGGTGAGGTCGGCGATCCGGGGGCCGCCGGCGACGACGACCGTGAAGACGCCCTGGAGCCGGCCGCGCATCTCGTCGGTGGTCGCGACCTGCAGGATCGCCATCCGGTAGACGGCGCTGACCATGTCCGCGGCGCCGGCCAGGGCCATGAAGACGACGGCGAGCCACAGCGAGTGCGCGAGCCCGAACGCGGCCACCGCCGCGCCCCACGCGCAGATCGCGACGACGACCGCGACGCCCTGGCGGTGGATGCGCGTGAGCCAGCCGGAGAAGAGCCCGATCAGCATCGCCCCCAGCGGCAGGGCGGCGTAGAGCCAGCCGAGCGCGGGACCGCCGCCGGGCGGGTCGCCGAAGGTCCGCTCGGCCATCTCCGGGATCAGCGCCCGCGGCATCCCGAAAACCATGGCGATGATGTCGACGACGAAGGAGGCCAGCAGGATCTTCTGCCCGGCGAGGTACCGGAAGCCGTCGACGACGTCCCGCAGCCCGGCGCGGCGCGAGGGGCCGTTGAGCGGCGGGATCGACGGCAGCCGCCAGACGGCGAGGAGGGTGATCGTCAGCGCGACGACGTCGATCAGGTAGAGGGTGGAGAGGCCGAGGACGGGGATCAGCGCACCGGCGAGCAGCGGCCCGAAGACGGCGCCGAAGGTGGACATCGTGCTGTTGAGGGCGTTCGCCGACGGCAGCAGTTCGGCGGGCACGAGCCGCGCGACGACGGCGCCGCGCGTGGGCATGTTGATCGCGAAGAGCGCCTGGTTGACGGCGAGCAGCCCGAGGACGAGCCAGACGGAGCCGAAGTTCAGGAAGGCCTGCAGCCAGAGCAGGGCGGAGGTGATCGCGACGAGGACGTTGGTGACAACGAGCAGCTTCCGCCGATCGACGGCATCGGCGACAGCACCGCCCCAGAGCCCGAAGATCAGCAGCGGCACGAGGGCGACGAGCCCGGTGAGTCCGACGTAAGCGGAGGACCCGGTGAGGTCGAAGACCTGCTTGGGCACGGCAACGGCGGTGAGCTGGGTCCCGACGGCGGTGACCACAGTGGACAGCCAGAGCCGCCGGAAGGCCGGGATCTTGAGCGGCCGGGTGTCGACGATGATGCGGCCGAGGACCTTGCGCAAGCCCGAGCGGGGCGGCAGGGTCCCCGGTTCACCAGTCACAACGCATCAGCTTAGCGGGGCTAACTATCTGGAGTCGCGTGATTTATGTCGCGCGGGGAGACCAGCAGCGCAGCCCCCGCCCACCCTGGGGGGCGTGCCCTTGTCCAGCGTATCGCGCCCCTCCGGCAAAAAGCCGGAAAAGCGGCCGCCGGAGCCCGGCTGTCCACACCACGACCGGCATGTGGACAGCCGGCAGGATCAAGGCGCCACGCGCTCGATGTTCCAGCCGTCGTCGTTGCGGACGTACCGGAGGCGGTCGTGCATGCGGTCCTCGCGGCCCTGCCAGAACTCCACCAGGTCCGGGCGGATCCGCCAGCCGCCCCAGTGCGGTGGGGCCGGGATCTGCTCCACGTCCGCGAACCGCCGCTCGATGCCGTGCAGCGCGTTGTCCAGCGCCCGGCGCCCATCCACCACACGGGACTGCGGTGACGCCCACGCGCCCAGCTGGGAGCCGCGGGGGCGCTGGGCCCAGTACTCCGCCGTCTCCTTGACGCCGACCTTCTCGACCTCGCCGCGGACGTGGACCTGGCGGTGGAGCGCGTACCAGGGGAACGTCACCGACGCGTACCGGGTCGCCGTCAGGTCGTGGCTCTTCGAGGACGTGTAGTTCGTGTAGAACACCACGCCGCGGTCGTCGAGGCCCTTGCACAGGACCGTCCGGGACGATGGGCGGCCCTCGGCGTCCGCCGTCGCCAGCACCATCGCGTTCGGCTCGGCGATGCCGGCGGCCACGGCCTGGTTCAGCCAGCCTTGCAACTGGTCGGTCCAGGTGGCCGCCAGCGCGGATTCGTCGAACGCCGCCCCGTCGTAGGCGACGCGCATTCCGGGCAGGCGCACTACGGCGTCTTCCACCTGGTCCTCGATCTCCGGCATCATCGCCAAACCTCCGTACCCGGTCGGGGCAGCTGTCACTTCGGCTCCTGCGCACGTTAGGGCCTCGCGCGCGGCAGCGGAACCCACTGAACGGTGACACCCGCCACCCCCGTCGCGCCACCAGGCCGTAACCGCTGGACAACAAGCTGTAACCCCCGTGTTACCCGCCGGACCAGGATCGATACAGGAAACGCCTACCTTCGGCCCGTTCCCCACCACCCCGGAGGCAGGCATGACCGAGACCCTGTCCAACGCCGAAGAAGCCGAAGAAAGCGCCCCGCCGAAACGCCGGTACGCCCCGCTCGCGGCGAACGAGAACCGCGAGGACTACTCACTGCGCTTCGCCGCTCATTCGTTCCGGAAATGGTCCCCGTTCGTCGTCGCGACGACGGCGCTGGGCGGCATCGCCTACCTCGCCGACTTCGCGATCGGCGCCAGCATCGTGCTCTCCTACGGCTTCACCTCCGGCGTCCTGGCGATCCTCGCCGCGGCCCTCGTCATCTTCGTGACCGGCGTGCCCATCGCGGCCGCCTGCGCGAAGTCCGGAGTGGACATGGACCTGCTGACCCGCGGAGCCGGCTTCGGCTACTTCGGGTCGACGCTGACGTCGCTCGTGTACGCGAGCTTCACCGTCATCTTCTTCTCGCTCGAAGGCTCGATCATGGGCCAGGCCTTCGAGCTCGCCCTCGGCATCCCGCTGCCCATCGGCTACCTCCTGGCGACGCTCATCGTGCTGCCCTTCGCCCTCTACGGCATGGGCGCGGTGGCGAAGATGCAGACCTGGACGCAGCCGCTGTGGCTCGCCGGGCTGGTGCTGCCGTTCGTCGTCGTGCTGGTCCGGGAGCCCGGCAAGTTCGCCGAGTTCGCCCACTTCGGCGGCACCGAGGGCACCGGCTCCGGGTTCTCCGCGATCGGGTTCGGCCTCGGCATGGGCGTCGCGCTGTCGTTGATCGGGCAGATCGGCGAACAGGCCGACTACCTGCGGTTCATGCCGGAGAAGACCACGGAGAACAAGCGGTCGTGGTGGGCCGCGGTGCTCGCCGCCGGACCCGGCTGGGTGATCCTCGGGGCCGCGAAGCAGATCGGTGGCGCGTTGCTGGCGTTCCTCGCCCTCGGTGTCGTCGGGAAGACGCACGCGCTGGAGCCGATCGCGCCGTACCTGGAAGCGGTGAAACCGGCGCTCGGGCCGGTGGCGCTGACGTTCGCCGCGCTCTTCGTCGTCGTCTCGCAGATCAAGATCAACACCACCAACGCCTACTCCGGCTCGCTGTCGTTCGCGAACTTCTTCTCCCGCGTGCTGCACAAGCACCCCGGCCGGGTCTGGTACGTGCTGGTCAACTGCGGGATCGCGCTCGCGCTGATGGAGTTCGGCGCGTTCGGTTTCCTGAACAAGATCCTCGGCTTCTACTCGAACGTCGCCATCGCGTGGATCGGCGCCGTCTGCGCCGACCTGGTGATCGCCAAGCCACTGGGCCTCTCGCCGCGCTACATCGAGTTCAAGCGGGCCTACCTGCACAAGATCAACCCGGTCGGGTTCGGCTCGATGGTGGTCGCGTCGGCGGTGTCGATCGCGGCCTACTTCGGCGCGTTCGGGCCGTTCCTGGCCGCGTTCAGCCCGCTGCTGGCACTGGTCATCGCGATCGTGCTGGTGCCGACGCTCGCGGTCGCGACGAAGGGCAAGTACTACCTGGCCCGGCCGAACACGGTCGCCGGCCCGGACACCGACGTCGACCTGCGCGCCACGCACACCTGCTCGGTCTGCGGCGATCCGTACGAACTGCCGGACGTCGCCGACTGCGCGAAGCAGGACGGCCCGATCTGTTCGCTGTGCTGCACACTCGACAACACCTGCCACGACCTGTGCCAGACGACCGGCCCGGTCGCGCTCGGCCTGCCGGCGGTCCGCACGACGTGACGTCCATGAGGGCCCTTTCCCGGCGCGGACGCCGGGAAAGGGCCCTCACGTTCGCCGGGCTCCCCCCTGCTCCCCCGCCCGGCTCGACTCTTCCACGCCGGAGGACGCGCCGGGGTTGCCGGGGCTTTCCAAGATCTTTCCGGGTCGCATGATGGCCGCCAGCATCAGCGCGCGCAGCTCCGCGCCGACGTCCTCCACCGGCAGCGGCGGCTCGTGCGCCTGCCACTCGCGCAGCAGCCCGGTGGCCGCGCCGACCAGCGCGATCGCCGTCAGCCGGTAGTCGCGGTCGGGCGCGGCGCCGTGCTCGGCCGCGTGCCGCGCCTCCGTTTCGATGAAGGTCGCCCAGCGGTCGACCCACACCTGGTGCTGCTCTTCCAGCTCCGCGCTGACGCCGACGGCTTCGACGTAGTTGAGCCTCGGGAGCCGGGGATCCACGGTGACCGTGTCGATGAAGACGTCGAGCAGCGTGGCGATCCGGGTCATGGCGTCGGCCTCGGCGACCTTGCCGAGCGCGGCGGTGACGTGTTCCAGCGCCAGGCTGTTGATCCGGTCGTGGAGGGTGCGCAGCACGTCCTCCTTGCCGGTGAACTCCTCGTAGAAGTTCCGCGTCGACACGCCGGCGCGGGCGCAGACCTCGGTGATCTTCGTCTGCCGGAAGCCGAGGGTGGTGAACAGCTCGAGACCGGCCGTGAGCAGCCGCTCGCGGCGGTCGGCGCGACGTTGTTCGGGTGCGACGCCGCCGTACGTGCGAGCCAACGGGGGTGTCCTCCTTCTGAGGGATTGCCGGATCCTACCGGGCTGGCTAAATTGTGAAAACCTTGATTACCAAACAGCCGGAGGCAACGATGCTTCGTCGGTTAGTGGTCGCCGTCGCGCTCCTTTTCGTGACAGCCGCCCCCTCCGCGCACGCGGACCCGGGTGTCCTCCTCGAACAGCGGCCCACGACGGTGTTCATCGGCCCGTTCCCGGCAACCGTCAAGGCCTGGCACCTCGTCTACCGCTCGACCTCGGCGACCGGCGAACCGAACGCCGTCTCCGGGACGCTGCTGGTGCCGCCGACGCCGTGGCCGCGCGGCGGCCCGCGGCCCCTGATCACGTACGCGGTGGGCACGCACGGCCTCGGCGACCAGTGCGCGCCCTCGAACCTGCTGGCCCACGGCGTCGAGAACGAAAGCGCGTTGCTGGCGCAGGCGTTGACGCAGGGGTGGGCCGTCGTCGTCACCGACTACGAAGGGCTCGGCACGCCGGGACCGCACACGTACGCGGTCGGCCAGTCCGAAGGCCGGGCGGTGCTCGACGCGGCGCGGGCCGCGGCCCGGGTGCCCGGAGCCGGGCTGTCCCCGGCCGGCCCGGTGGGCGTGTTCGGCTACTCGCAGGGCGGCCAGGCCGCGGCGTGGGCGGCCGAACTGCAGGCCACGTACGCGCCTTCGCTGAACGTCGTCGGCGTGGCGGCCGGCGGGGTTCCGGCGGACCTGAACGCGGTGTTCGCCGCCAACGACGGCGGCGCGGCGTTCGGCCTGGTCCTCGGCGCGGCCACCGGCTTCGCCGCGGCGTACCCCGACGTCCCGTTCACGTCGATCCTGAACGAGCGCGGCCGCGAGGCGGTGGCCCGGGTGTCGAAGGCGTGCACGATCGAGCTGGGTACGGCGGCACCGTTCGCGCACCTGCGGGACTTCGTGACGGTGCCGGACCCGATCCACGAGCCGCACTGGCAGGCCCGGCTGGCGGAGAACCACCTGGGCACGACCGCGCCGGAAGCGCCGGTGTACCTGTACCACGGGACGCTGGACGAGCTGATCCCGTTCAGCGTCGGAACGGCGTTGCGCGACCGCTGGCGGTCCCTGGGCGCGGCGGTGACGTGGCAGGAGTTCCCGCTGCTGGAACACATCGGCGGCGTCTCGATCGGCGGGCCGGCGGCGATGACCTGGCTGGGCACGAAGTTCTGAGGGTTCCGGGCCACCCGAAACCGTCGGTACCTCCCGGTAGCGTGGAAAACGGGGGCTGCTCAGAACGCCGGGACCCCGGCCTCGGCCAGCCCCTTCATCGCCGTCACGGCGTCCGGCGCCAGGGAAGTCACCAGCGTGCCGCCCGCGGCGAGCGGGCTGCGGGACCACCACTCACCCGAAGCCGCCGGCTCCTCCGGGCCGCCGACGACCAGGTCCGTGGCCAGTACCCGGCGTCCCGCCAGCACGGCCAAGCTGCCGTCCAGCCCCGCATCCCCCACCGAAAGCGTCTGGCGCAGCACCGGCAGCGAACCCCGCGTGACCGACGACGAAGTCGTCAGCGACCCCGGGCTCTCCCCGGCCCGCCCCAGCACGAGCACCTCCCGCGTGTGCAGGTAGGCATCCGAAGCCAGCGAAGCCCGGAAAACCGCACTGTGCCGGGCCCGCGCCGTGATCACCGTCGGCTCCGGCAGGTACTCCAGCGAACCGCCCGGCTCCACCACGATGTCCACAGTGGATACGGAAGACTCGCCGTGCAGCCCCGGCAGGGCCAGCGTCGCCGCCACGCCCGACAGGCGGAGGGAAGCGCCCGGCCCCACCCGCACCGTGAGCAGCAGGTCGTCCCCGCCCAGCGGGGAGGTCGCCGAGTTCACCAGGTGCACCACCGCCGTCGCACCGGAACGCCGGCGCGGGAACAACGTCAGCGGCGCCATCGAGCGCAGCTCCCGCAACACCGTGCGCGAGCCGTCGAAGCACGCCGTCAGCCGCGCGTGGGCCTTCACAGCAGGGAGCGGACCCAGTCGGCGACCGCCGGCGCGTCCGGGGTGTCCACAAGGGACTGGGTGATCACCGGCAGCGAACCCCGCATCCGGTGCGCGTCCGACGTCATCACGACCATGTCCGCGCCGACCAGGTGGGCGATGTCGATCTTGTTGATCACCAGCAGGTCCGCCGTCGTGACGCCGGGGCCGCCCTTGCGCGGCACCTTGTCGCCGCCCGCCACGTCGACCACGAAGATCTGGCTGTCCGCCAGGCCCCGGCTGAACACCGCCGTGAGGTTGTCGCCGCCGCTCTCGATGATCACCAGGTCCAGGCCGGGGAACTTCTCCTCGAGCCGCTCGACCGCGTCGAGGTTCGCGGTGATGTCGTCGCGGATCGCGGTGTGCGGGCACGCGCCCGTCTGCACCGCCTCGATCCGCTCCGGGTCCAGCACGCCCGCGCGGCGCAGGAAGTCCGCGTCCTCGGTCGTGTAGATGTCGTTCGTGACGACGGCGAGCCGGATCTCGTCGCCCAGCGCGCGGCACAACGCCGCGGTGAGCGCCGTCTTGCCCGAGCCGACCGGGCCGCCGATGCCGATCCGGTACGCGCGCCCGGCCGTCGGCGCGGCGTCGTAGTGGTCGGGTTCGCTGGCCGTCGGGTCGAAGTTGACCTCGTGGAAATGACCGTGACCGTGCTCAGCTGGCAAAGAGACGCACCTCTTCCTGGTGGTGCCGGGCGTGGGCCTCGGCGAACAGATCCAACGCGGGTGACCCCGGCGACGGCAGCGACGCCGGGTCGTCGCCCGCCACCGCGGCCGCGTCCGTGCACACCGAACGCAGGTCGAGCCGCGCGACCACGGCGTTGACGGCAAAGGGGTCCAGCCCGAGCAATCGCACTGCCGCGCTCGCCGGGCCGCTGACCGACAGGTACGCGGCCGCCATCGCGGCGTCGTACGGCGAACCACCCGCGACGCCGGCCAGCGCGCCCAGCACGATCGGGTGGTGCGGCCGCGGCGTCTCGGCCAGCAACCCCTCCAGCACGGGAGACGGCCACGCGATCCGGCCGGCCCGTGCGGTTCCCCGCCCCTGCGCCCGCGAAGCCTCCCGCTGAGCGAGCGACGGGGTGCGCGCGTCGAGTTCGGAATCCAACCGGGCCCAGTGTCCACCGGAGACGGATCGCGCGGCGGCGTGTGCCGAAGCGGCGGCGAAAACCGCCGCCAGGAAGCCCGCCGTCCGCAACCGTCCGGAAAGGAACCCCGGCAGATCCCGCACCGCAGTCACCAATTTTCGCGCAACGACCTCTTCCAGCCCGCCACTGTGGACGTGCCCGCCGCCGGGGAAGCGGGAGTCCGCGAGGATCAGCGCCGAAAGGTCCATCAGAACAGGAAGTACCTTTGCGCCATCGGCAGTTCCGTCACCGGCTGCGGTTCGATCAGCTCTCCGTCGACGTGCACCGCGAAGCTGTCCGGCTCGACGCGGACGTCCGGTGTCGTGTCGTTGAGCACCATGTCCGCCTTCGTCCGCGCGCGCATGTTCGACACCGCCACCAGCGGCCGGGTGATGCCGAAGGTCTCGCGCAAGCCACTGTCCAAAGCGGAGGGCGCGACGAAGTGCAGACTCAGGGCGGCCCCGATCGACGCACCGAACATCGGCCGCGCCATGACCGGCTGCGGGGTCGGGATGGACGCGTTCGCATCGCCCATGGCCGCCCACGCCGGGAAGCCGCCCTTCAGCACCACGTGCGGGCGGACGCCGAAGAACTTCGGCTCCCACAGCACGAGATCCGCGAGCTTGCCGACCTCGACCGAGCCGATTTCGGTCTCCATGCCGTGCGCGATGGCCGGGTTGATCGTGTATTTGGCGACATAGCGACGGGCACGCAGGTTGTCGGCCGCGCCGTCGCCGGGCAGGGCGCCGCGGCGGCGTTTCATCACGTGCGCGGTCTGCCAGGTCCGGATGATCACCTCGCCGATCCGGCCCATCGCCTGCGAGTCGGAGCTCATCATCGAGATCGCGCCCATGTCGTGCAGCACGTCTTCGGCGGCGATCGTGGTCGGCCGGATCCGGCTCTCGGCGAAGGCGAGGTCCTCGGGCACCGAGGGGTTGAGGTGGTGGCAGACCACCAGCATGTCGAGGTGCTCGTCGAGGGTGTTGGCCGTGTGCGGGCGGGTCGGGTTCGTCGAGGACGGCAGCACGTTCGGCAGCGAGACGACCTGGATGATGTCCGGCGCGTGCCCGCCACCGGCCCCTTCGGTGTGGTACGCGTTGATCGAGCGGCCGCCGATGGCGTCCACAGTGGATTCCAGGAAGCCGGCCTCGTTCAGCGTGTCCGTGTGGATGGCCACCTGGACACCGGCTTCGTCGGCGACGGTCAGGCAGGCGTCGATGGCGGCCGGGGTGGTGCCCCAGTCCTCGTGGAGCTTGAACCCGCCCGCCCCCGCCGCCAGCTGTTCGCGCAGCGCCTCGTGCCGCACGGTGTTCCCCTTGCCCAGCAACAGGACGTTGACCGGATAACCGTCCATGGCGGCCAGCATCCGGCCGAGGTTCCACGCGCCGGGTGTGACGGTCGTGGCCTTGGTGCCCTCGTTGGGGCCGGTGCCGCCACCGACCAAAGTGGTCAGCCCGGCGGCCAGCGCCGTGTCGACGAGCTGCGGGCAGATGAAGTGGACGTGGCAGTCGATCCCGCCGGCGGTGAGGATCTTGCCGTTGCCGGACAGCACCTCGGTGGACGGCCCGATCACCAGCGCCGGGTCGACGCCGTCCATCGTGTCCGGGTTGCCCGCCTTGCCGATGCCGACGATCCGGCCGTCGCGCACCCCGACGTCGGCCTTGACGACGCCCCAGTGGTCGAGGATCACCGCGCCGGTGATGATCAGGTCGGGTGCGCCCTCGGCCCGGGTCGCGGTGCCCTGGCCCATGGACTCGCGGATGACCTTGCCGCCGCCGAAGAGCACCTCGTCGCCGGAGCCGCCAGGCCCCATCGATCGGTCTTCGGTGACCTCGATCAGCAGGTCGGTGTCGGCGAGCCGGATCCGGTCGCCGGTGGTCGGGCCGAACAGCTCGGCGTAGCGCTCGCGGTCGATCTGCGGCATTTCAGAAGTCTCCTGCGAATTCGGACCGCAGCCCGGGGACGCGCCGAGCGCCGGCGAGCGGGACGAGATCGACTTCCCGTTCCACGCCGGGTTCGAAGCGCACCGACGTCCCCGCCGGGACGTCGAGCCGGTGGCCGCGGGCGGCGTCCCGGTCGAACTCGAGCCCCGGGTTCACGGCCGCGAAGTGGTAGTGCGAGCCGACCTGCACCGGCCGGTCGCCGAGGTTCCGCACCAGCAGCCGGACGCGCGCGCGGCCGGGGTTCAGCTCGACCGGCTCGTCACCGGGAATGATCTCGCCAGGGCGCATGCCGCTGCCTTTCACACGATCGGGTCGTGCACGGTGACGAGCTTGGTGCCGTCCGGGAAAGTGGCCTCGACCTGCACGGAGTCGACCATCTCCGGCACGCCGTCCAGCACCTGCGCCCGGGCGAGCACGCTCCGGCCGCTGGCCACCAGCTCACTGACCGTGCGGCCGTCGCGGGCGCCTTCGAGGACGTGGTCGGTGATGAGCGCGACCGCCTCGGGGTAGTTGAGCCGGACGCCGCGGTCCAGCCGCTTCCGCGCGACGTCGGCCGCCACGTGGATGAGCAGCTTGTCGCGCTCCTGCGGGCTGAGGTGCATCCGCTAGGTCTATCACCCGAAACGCGGGAGCGCCGGGTTCGGAAACACAGGATTTACCTGGGCTTCGTCACACTCCGTGGCGAGAAATTCTCCCGTCGCCGGACTTCGGTGACTGAATCGTTCTCGTAATCGTGACCGAAACCACCACATCTTTCGATTGCCAGTGGCCGGTCAAGAGAGCAAGGTCTATCCATCCGTGCGATGTGGCGCGCGTTCAGTGCGCTCAATCCCAACCGCGCGACCAGCACCAACCAGCCGGGGAAAAAGCGCACCGAAAGGTCCCGCGAAACAGTGACTACCTCCACGATCAGCAAGCCACAGCCGTCCGGCCAACCCGACGACGGCTTCCGACCGGGCCTGGAGGGCGTCGTCGCCTTCCACACCGAAATCGCCGAACCCGACCGGGACGGCGGTGCCCTGCGCTACCGCGGCGTCGACATCGAGGACCTTGCCGGCAAGGTGACCTTCGGCGACGTCTGGGGCCTCCTCGTGGACGGCCGGTTCGGTCACGGCCTCCCGCCCGCCGAACCCTTCCCGCTGCCGGTGCACACCGGTGACGTCCGGGTGGACGTCCAGGCCGCGCTGGCCATGCTCGCCCCGATCTGGGGCTACCGCCCGCTGCTGGACATCACCGACGAAGAGGCCCGCGAGCAGCTGGCCCGCGCCTCGGTGATGGCGCTGTCCTACGTCGCCCAGTCGGCGCGCGGCATCGGCCAGCCCGCGGTGCCGCAGACACGCGTCGACGAGGCCCACTCGATCACCGAGCGGTTCCTCATCCGCTGGCGCGGCGAGCCGGACCCCGCGCACGTCAAGGCCCTGGACGCCTACTGGGTGTCGGCCGCCGAGCACGGCCTCAACGCCTCGACCTTCACCGCCCGCGTCATCGCGTCCACCGGCGCGGACGTGGCGGCGGCGATGTCCGGCGCCATCGGCGCGATGTCGGGCCCGCTGCACGGCGGTGCCCCGGCGCGCGTGCTGCCGATGATCGAAGAGGTCGAGCGCACCGGCGACCCCGAAGGCCTGGTCAAGGGCATCCTCGACCGCAAGGAACGCCTGATGGGCTTCGGCCACCGCGTCTACCGCGCCGAAGACCCGCGGGCGCGCGTGCTGCGCCGGACGTGCCGGGAGCTGGGCGCCACCCGCTACGAGGCGGCCGCCGCGCTGGAGCAGGCGGCGCTGAAGGAGCTGCGCGAGCGGCGTCCGGATCACCCGATCGAGACCAACGTCGAGTTCTGGGCCGCGGTCATCCTGGACTTCGCGCAGGTCCCGCCGCACATGATGCCCGCGATGTTCAGCTCGGCCCGCACCGCCGGCTGGGCCGCGCACATCCTGGAGCAGAAGCGGACCGGGCGACTGGTGCGGCCGTCGGCCAAGTACGTCGGCCCGGCGCCGCGCAGCCCCGAGGACGTCGAGGGCTGGGAGCTCGTTACCAAGCACTGACGCTCGCTCACGAACCGGCCGGTGCCTCCGCGGCGCCGGCCGGTTCGTGTCCGGCGGTGGCGGCGAGCATGGCCGTCAGCTGGTCGACCAGCCAGGTGTCGAGGTTTTCGCGCGTGACGCTGCGCTCCTGCAGCCAGCTCAGCAGGGCGCCCTCGACGACGGCCGTCCAGCAGCGCAGGGTCAGCGAAAGCAGTGGCGAAGGATCCTCGACGCCGAGGGCGCCCAGGATCAGGGCCACCGCACGGTTGCGGACCTCGTCGATCGCCGCGTCCGTGTCGGACGTCGCGATCACCGAACCGCTGCGCAGCAGGGCGATGTACCCCGCGCGGTAGTGGTCGGCGACGTCGATCAGGCCGCGGACGGCCGCGCGCAACCGCGCCTCCGGCGGGCCTTCCTCGAGCCCGGCCAAGCCGTCGATCAGCCCGTCGGTGACCGTGCGCAGGGCTTCGACCTGCAGGTCGCGCAGGCTCGAAAAATACCGGTAGAACAACGGCCGCGACACCTCGGCGCGCGCGACGATGTCGTCCACGGTGACCAGTTCCGGCGCTCGCGAGCCGAACAGGTCGAGCGCGGCGCGGATCAGGTCGTCGCGGCGCGCCTGCGGCGACATCCGCCGCGGTCGGCGGTCGGTCACGGCGCCGGGACGGTCGCGATGGGCTTTTCCGCGGCACGCACGACATCCCGCGCGACGCGCTCGGGCAGCCCGCCGAGCGGGCACACCGCCGTGACGCCGATGTGGTCCGCCGCCAGCTCGTCCTGGAGGTAGCCGCTCAGCGTCCGCACGGCCGCCTTCGTCGTGGCGTAGGCGGCGAGGAGGTCCGAGGGCAAGGTGGCAGCCGCGAAGGCGAGGTTGACGATCTGACCGCCTTCGGCGCGCTTGGCCAGCATCGGCGCGAAGGCGCGGCAGCCGTGGATCACACTCCAGAGGTCGGCGTAACGTTCGCGGTCCCCGAGCGGGGTGCCGGGGACCGGCTCGATGCCCGCGTTGTTCACCACGATGTCCGGGACGCCGTACTCGGCGCGGACCCGCTCGGCGAAGCGGTGCACGGCCTCGCCGTCCGAGGAGTCCACTGCGTACTCGGCGATACCGTGCTCGCCCAGCAGCTTCCGGGTTTCCGCGGCACTGGATGCGTCGATGTCCGTGATGACCACGTCGGCGCCCCGCTCGGCGAAGGCCAGCGCGGTGGCGCGGCCGATCCCGCTGCCCGCCCCGGTGACGACGACGAGCTTGTGCGCGAACGGCCCGGCGTCGACGCGGGCCCGGCGCAGCCCCCGGCTTTCGGTGCCGGTTTCGGCGTAGTCGATCAGCTCGGCGGCCGCCGCGGCCACGACGTCCGGCCGCGCCCTGGTCACCCAGTGCGTCCCGACGATCCGGCGGATCCGCAGGTCGGGCACCCAGCGGGAGACCTCGGTCTGCAGCGGCGTCGTGACGTAGGCGTCACCGGTCGGTGCCAGCACCTGAACCGGGATGTCAGCGGGGCGGGGCGCGGGGCGCGAAAGCCGGGTGAACATGTTGGCGCGGTAGAGCTGGAGACCGTGCAGGCCGTCGGACTTCTCCGGGGGCGCCGCGTCCGGTTCCATCCGCTGGATCTGCTTGCCCAGCAAGCCGGTGCGCCACAGCAGATCCGGGATGAACGGCACCTGGAACGCCAGGATGTACCACGAGTGCAGGAACTGGCTCAGCGCGTTCTTGAGCCGTTTCGGCGTCGGGCGGCGCAGCTGGGCGCGGAACCACGCGCCGGCGTGGTCGAGGCTCGGGCCGGAAAGGGACGTGTAGGAGGCGATCCGCCCGCGCAGACCTTCGCCGGTGATGGCGTGCCAGGCCTGGATCGAGCCCCAGTCGTGGGCGACCAGGTGCACCTTGCCGGTGGGCTGCACCGCGTCGACGACCGCACGCAGGTCGTCGGCCAGCTGGCCCAGCCGGTAGGACGCGCGTCCCGATGGCTTGTCCGACTGTCCGGCCCCGCGGACGTCGTAGGTGACGACGCGGTGCTTCGCCGTCAGCTCGGCCGCCACTCCGCTCCACATCGAGCTGTTGTCCGGGTAGCCGTGCACGAGCACGACCGTGGGCCCGGCACTCCGGCCGCCGACGGTCACGGAGAGGCGGACACCGTCGCTGGCGGTCACCCACTTGTGAGACATTCTGTCATGTTAGACAACTTGTCAACAGTGCGTTCACCCGCGCGGCGGTTCCGCAGGCCGGGATGTTCGGATTTTTGCTTGTATGACAGCGTTTTCGTGGTTCCACGGGAAACCAAGCCCGCGTGTCCACCGATCGGTGGACAGCCGGATTCAGTCGGCTGTTGGTGGGCTGTGGCGGCCCGAGCGACCAGGCTTCGAGCATGACCACAGCAGTCAGCGTGCGCGGCCTGCGCAAGCAGTACCCGGGTCACCTCGCGGTGGCCGGGCTCGATCTGGAGATCGCCCAGGGCGAGGTGTTCTCCCTGCTCGGCCCGAATGGCGCCGGGAAGACCACGACCGTCGAGATCCTCGAAGGGCACCGGCGGCGGACGGCCGGCGAGGTCACCGTGCTCGGCGAGGATCCCGGCAAGGCCGGCCGCGCGTGGCGGGCCCGGCTGGGGATCGTCCTGCAGACGGCGACCGACGCCGCCGAGCTGAGCGTCGCCGAGACCGTCCGGCACTTCGCGAAGTACTACCCCGACCCGCGCGACCCCGACGAAGTGATCGAAAAGGTCGGGCTCACCGAGAAGGCCGGGACGCGGATCAAGGCGCTGTCCGGTGGACAGCGCCGCCGCGTCGACGTCGCGCTCGGCATCATCGGGCGGCCCGAGCTGCTCTTCCTCGACGAGCCGACCACCGGCTTCGACCCGGAGGCGCGGCGGCAGTTCTGGGCGCTGATCAGCGACCTCGCCGCCGAGGGCACCACCATCCTGCTCACCACGCACTACCTGGACGAGGCCGAAGCGCTCGCCGACCGCGTCGCGGTCATCGCGCGCGGCGAGATCGTCGCCCAGGACACGCCGCAGAACCTGGGCGGCCGGGCGGCCGCCGAGGCCACCGTGCGCTGGATCGACGAACGCGGTGAGCACGTCGAGCGCACCGCGTACCCGACCAAGCTCGTCACCGAGCTCTCTGCTGGGGGTGGAGAGCTCGCCGGGCTGACCGTGACCAGGCCGAGCCTGGAGGACATCTACCTCGACCTGATCGGAGACAAAGCGTGACTACTGCCGCATCCGGGGCTTCGCCCCAGGCCGGGGGCTCCGCCACCCGGAACCCCCGGAAAGCACCTCTGACACTTCCCGGCCCGCTCTTCCTCGGGCTCGCCCGCGGCGGCTCCGAGCTGCGGCAGTTCTTCCGGAACAAGGAACAGGTGGTCTTCACCTTCTCGCTGCCCGCGGTGCTGATGGTCCTGCTCGGGTCCATCCTGGACGGTCCGACGGCGCTCGACGGCGTCACGTCCGGCCAGGTGCTGGCCGCCGGGATGATCGGCTCCGGCATCGTGTCGACGTCGTTCAACAGCATCGCGACCGGCGTCACGGCCGACCGGGAAACCGGGGCCCTCAAGCGCCTGCGCGGCACGCCGATGCCGGCGGCGTCGTACTTCATCGGCAAGATGGCGCTGGTCGCGGTGTCCAGCCTGGCCCAGACGGTGCTGATGGCCGGGGTCGCCGTCCTGCTGTTCGGGCTGAAGCTGCCGTCCGATCCGGCGAAGTGGCTGACGCTGCTGTGGGTCTTCGCGCTCGGCATCGTTTCGTGCACCCTGCTCGGGATCGCGATCAGCTCGCTCGCGAAGTCCACCAACGGTGCGGTCGCCATCGTGCAGATGCTGTACCTGGTGCTGCAGTTCATCTCCGGTGTGTTCGTCTCGCCGATCACGCACCTGCCGAAAGTTATGGTGGACATCGCGTCGTTCTTCCCGCTGAAGTGGATCTGCCAGGGTTTCCGGTCGGTCTTCCTGCCGGACGGCGCCGTGAGGATGGAGATGGCCGGGACATGGGAACTGCCGCGGGTGGCGCTGGTACTGGCGATCTGGTGCGTGGCGGGAGCGGTGCTGGCGCGGCTGACCTTCCGGTGGACCGACGGGAGGTGAGGGACGCCTGGGACCGGTTCAACTGGCTCTGGGAGATCCTCTTCGCGGTGGCTTACCTGGCCACGACCGTGCTGGTGATCCTCGACGAGGGCGACCCGGTGCGCACGGCGGTCGCGGTCGGGGCGCTGACCGCACTGGCGCTGACCTACCTGCTGTGGGGCCGCCGGGTCGTGCGCGACGACGGGCACCTGCGGCAACGCTGGGCCCTGGCGCTCGTGGTCGTGGCGCTGGTCGCGGTCGCGATGCTCGCCAACACGACGACCAGCTTCATCCTGTTCATGGTCTGCCCGCTGTTGTTCTCGACCCTCGAATTCCGCCCGGCCGCGGTGCTCACCACGGCGGTGATCCTGATGAGCCCGGCGTCGTCGATCGTGAACAACGGCCTGCGCGGCCCGACGCTGCACATCCTGCTGCCGATGACCGCGATCCTCGTCGTCTTCGGCGTGCTGTCGGGCAAGTTCATCCTGCACGTCGTCGAGGAGAGCCGGGGGCGGGCGGACCTGATCACGCGGCTCGAGGAGAGCCAGGCCGAGGTCGCCCGGCTCTCCCGGGAGGCGGGCACCGCGGCCGAGCGCGAACGGCTCGCCCAGGAGATCCACGACACCCTCGCGCAGGGGTTCACCAGCATCGTCACCCTCGCCCAGGCCATCGAGTCCGAATTGGACACCGATCCCGCGGCGGCGCGGCGGCACGCGGAGCTGGCCGCGCGCACCGCGCGGGACAACCTGGCGGAGGCACGCGCGATGGTCGCCGCGCTGGCCCCGGCGGACCTCGCGGCCGGTTCGCTGGTCGACGCCCTCCGGCGGCAGGCCGACCGGCTCGCCGACGAGACCGGCGTGCCGGTCGAGTACGAAGTGGACGATGCGCTGCCGGCGATCGGCATGGCGGGCGAAGTGGTCCTGCTGCGGGGCGCGCAGGAAGCGCTGAACAACGTGCGCCGGCACGCGGCCGCGTCGGCGGTGTCAGTGCGCCTGTCCGTTGTGGACGGTTCGGTGCGGCTGTCGGTGCGCGACGACGGCGCCGGCTTCGACCCGGACCACGCCACGGGTTTCGGGTTGCGCGGGATGCGGTCCCGGGCCGAGCAGGTCGGTGGCAGACTGAGCGTCCGGAGTGGCCCCCGCGGCACCGAACTCACCCTGGAGGTGCCGGCTTGATCCGCGTCATGCTCGTCGACGACCACCCCGTCGTCCGCGAAGGCCTCCGCGGCATGCTCGAAGCGGAACCGGACCTCACGGTCGTCGGCGAAGCGGGTTCGGGCGACGAAGCCGTCGCGCTCGACCGGGTCGCCGGCCCCGACGTCGTGCTGATGGACCTGCGGATGCCCGGCCTCGACGGCGTCGGCGCCACCAAGCGGATCCTGCGCGAGCAGCCCGGGCGCCGGATCGTCGTGCTCACGACGTACGAAACGGACGCCGACATCCTGCGCGCGGTGGAGGCCGGCGCGTCGGGCTACCTGCTGAAGGACGCCTCCCGCGCGGAGCTGGCGAACGCGATCCGCGCGGCGGCGCGCGGCGAGACGGTGCTGGCGCCGTCGGTGGCGGGGAAGCTGGTCAACCGCGTCCGCAACCCGGAGCCGCAGCCGTTGTCGGCCCGCGAGGTGGAGGTCCTCCGGCTGGTCGCGAAGGGCGGCACGAACGCCGACATCGGCCGCGCCCTGCACATCAGCGAGGCCACGGTGAAGACCCACCTGCTGCGGGTGTTCGGCAAGCTCGGCGTCTCGGACCGCACCGCCGCGGTGACCACGGCGATGTCCAGAAACCTCCTCGGCTGACCCCGGCGCCGGCCGAGCCCGGCCCAGGACCTGCTTCGCCCGCCGTCGCGCGGCAGAATGCCTCCATGCTTGCCTCGACCGAATTCGCCCTGCTCCGCCGGATCGCCCACGAGCAGGCCACCTGCCGGGCTCCGTCGCTGGTCGCCGCCGTCGTGCGGGACGGGGAGATCGTCTGGTCCGGTGGCCGGGGGCGCGTCGGCGGCGAAACACCCGGTACCGACACCCAGTACCGGCTGGGCTCGATCACGAAGACCCTCGTCGCCACCGCCGTCATGCGGCTGCGCGACGAAGGCCTCCTCGACCTCAACGACCCGCTCGAAAAGCACGTCCCGGGCACGCCCTTCGGTGCCGCCACCGTCGCCCAGCTGCTGTCGCACACCTCCGGCCTGACGTCCGAATCCCCCGGCCTCTGGTGGGAGCGGACCCCGGGCGCGGACTGGGACGCGCTGGTCGGCAGCCTCGCCGAGGGCGCGACCAAGCACCGGCCGGGCGCGCGCTTCCACTACTCGAACGTCGGCTACGGCGTCCTCGGCGAGCTCCTCTCCCGCCACCGCGGCAAGGGCTGGCTCTCCGTGCTCGACGAAGAGGTCCTCGGCCCGCTCGGGATGACCCGCACCACCCCGCACCCGGTCGGCGCGCACGCCGAGGGCTTCGCCGTGCACCCCTTCGCCGACGTCCTGCTGCCGGAGCCGAGCCCGGACGCCGGCGCGATGGCCCCCGCCGGGCAGCTGTGGTCGACGGCGCGGGACCTCGGCCGCTGGACGGCGTTCCTCGGCGGCGAAACCGGCGGTGTGCTCGCGCCGGAAACGGTCGCCGAGATGCAGACCATGATCACCGTCGACGACACCGACGTCTGGACGATCGGGTTCGGGCTCGGCCTGATGCTCGTGCGCTACCAGGGCCGCCGGTTCGCCGGCCACACCGGCTCGATGCCCGGGTTCCTGGCCGTGACGCTGGTCGACCCGGCCGCGCGGACCGGCGCGCTCGTGCTCACCAACTCGACGTCCGGCGTCGGCATCACCCAGCTCTGCCTGGACCTCATCACGATGACCGACGAGCTGGAGCCGCGGCTGCCCGCCGAGTGGCTGCCGTCGCCCGCCGACCCCGAGCTGCTCGCGCTGACCGGGCTCTGGCACTGGGGGCCGACGCCGTACCACCTGCGCGTCCAGGCCGACGGGCTGCTGCTGCTCGCGCCGGTCGAAGGCGCCGGGCGCAGCTCGCGCTTCCGCGCCACCGGCAAGGACACCTACGTCGGCCTCGACGGCTACTACGCCGGCGAGACGCTCGAGGTGGGCCGGGACGCCGGCGGCGTCGCCACCCACCTCGACCTGGCGACGTTCGTCTTCACCCGCACGCCGTACGACCCGGCCGCGCCGGTGCCCGGCGGCGTCGAAGACTGGCGCTGACGCCGAGGACGGGCCCCGCTCGCACCCCCAGGGTGGCGAGCGGGACCCTCAGCTCAGGGCGGCGGTGCCCGCCGAATACGCGACCGCGGCGGCGAACCGGTTGGCGATGCGCTTGCCCTCGCCCCAGTCCCAGACGCCGAGCTTGAGCACGGTCATGATCGTGAGCGTCGAGCCGCCGCCGGAGGGCGACACCGTCACGTTGACGTGCTGGCCCCAGCTCAGGATCGACATCCCGGTGCGGCAGGTGGCGAAGCCGCGCGGCCCGTCGTAGACCGGCTGCCGCCCGCCGATCGCCGCCACGCCGGCCGGAAGCGCGTTCCACAGCACTTCGGGCGGCACCGGGAAGCTCTGCTGCACAGTCGTCACGGCCGACGACGCTACCGGCGGACCGATGCGGCGGTAACCGTGTTTTTACCCCCACCGCGGTGTTGCCGATGAGCGCCGGCGAGCTCGGCGACATGAGGGTCGTCGTCGTGGTCCGGCCGCCGCTCGCGACCAGGGGCACCAGGACGGCGCCGCCCCGGCCGTCCCACTGCCCGGAACGGCGAATCCCACCTTCACCAGCCGCGTCCCGACCTGAGAGACTGGCCGCATGACCGACGCTGAGTTGACCATCCCCGCCGACCTCAAGCCGGCCGACGGCCGCTTCGGCTGCGGCCCGTCGAAGGTCCGCGCCGAGCAGCTGAGTGCGCTGGCGGAGTCCGGCTCCACCTACCTCGGCACGTCGCACCGGCAGAAGCCGGTCAAGTCCCTCGTCGGGCGCGTGCGGGCGGGCCTGTCCGAGCTGTTCTCCCTGCCCGAGGGCTACGAGGTGATCCTCGGCAACGGCGGCACCACGGCGTTCTGGGACGCGGCCGCCTTCGGCCTGGTCCGCGAGCGCGCGCAGCACTTCACCTACGGCGAGTTCTCCTCGAAGTTCGCCACCGTGACCAAGGGCGCGCCGTTCCTGGCCGACCCGATCGTGGTCAAGGCCGAGCCCGGCAGCGCGCCGGACATCGCCTACGAAGCCGGCGCCGACCTGGTCGGCTGGGCGCACAACGAGACGTCCACCGGCGTGGCCGTGCCGGTCCGCCGCCCCGAAGGCTCCGGTGACGCGCTCGTCGCGATCGACGCCACCTCTGGCGCCGGCGGCCTCCCGGTCAAGGCCGAGGACTTCGACGTCTACTACTTCGCGCCGCAGAAGTCGTTCGCCGCGGACGGCGGGCTCTGGATCGCGCTGGCCTCCCCGGCCGCGGTCGAGCGGATCGGCGAGATCGGCGGCGGCGATCGCTGGATCCCCGAGTTCCTGTCGCTGACCACCGCGCTGGACAACTCCCGCAAGGACCAGACGTACAACACCCCGGCCGTGGCCACGCTGTTCCTGCTCGCCGAGCAGATCGAGTGGATGAACGGCCAGGGCGGCCTCGCCTGGACGACTTCGCGCACGAAGGACTCCTCCTCGCGGCTCTACGAGTGGGCCGAGAAGACGAGCTACACGACGCCGTTCGTGAAGGACCCGGACCTGCGCTCGCAGGTCGTCGGCACGGTCGACTTCAGCGACGACGTCGACGCCGCCGCGGTCGCGAAGGTGCTGCGCGCCAACGGGATCGTCGACACCGAGCCGTACCGCAAGCTGGGCCGCAACCAGCTGCGCGTCGGCCTGTTCCCGGCCATCGACCCGGACGACGTCACCAAGCTGACGCAGGCCGTCGAGTACGTGGTCGAGCGGCTCAGCTGACCTGAGGCTCCGCGGAGGGGACCTTCGCCGTTTCGACGGCGGGGGTCCCCTTCTTCGCGGTCAGGCGGCGGGCGCCGAACGCGGCGAGGAGCAGCAGAGCGACGCCGAACAGCTCGTAGGACTCCGTCGCCAGCCACCAGCCGGGCGACGGCGCCGGGCGCGGGGCGAACCACATCGGCCCGACGATGAACAGCGTCAGGCCCGCGACGACGACCGCGGCCGCCACCCACCGGACCACCCGGTCGAAGCGCCACGCGTACCACCCGGCGAGGACGAGGATCGGCACGCACCACGTCCAGTGGTGAGTCCACGAGATCGGCGAAACCAGCAGCCCGCCGAGCGCACAGGCGGTGAGCCCGAGCACCGGCTCGGCGGCGCGCACGATGATCACAGCGACCAGGGCCATCACGGCCAGTGCGCCCAGCACCCACCCGAGCTCCGGCAGGCCGGCGCGCACGGTGAGGCCGTGCAGGGACTGGTTGCCGACGTAGTCGACACCGCCGATGCGGCCCGCGTCGAAGACGAGCTTCGTCCAGTAGGTGAAGGACGCCGACGGCCGGATCAGCCACAGCAGCGCCCCGGCCACCACGAACCCGCCGGCCACCCGCGCGGCCGAGCGGAAGTCGCGGCGGAACAGGAAGTACACGACGAAGACGGCCGGCGTCAGCTTGATCGCCGCGGCCACGCCGATCAGCAGGCCCTTCGTCCGCTTGCGCTCACCCGGCAGCAGCACGTCCAGCACCACCAGCACCATGAGCAGCGCGTTGATCTGCCCGAAGCCCAGCGTCGAGCGCACCGGCTCGAGCAAGGCGCCCGCGAGCTGCGCGCCGATGGCGACCAGCGCGGCCACCGCCCGGCCGCGGACCTGCGAAGCGTCGGTCAGCGAGCCGTTGAGCGTCGCGACGTAGAGGTACGCGACCACGCCGGTCGCGACGATCGACGCGATGCTGACCAGCTTCATCGTCACCGCGAACGGCAGCAGCGTGCCGGGCAGGAACACCGCCGCGGCGAACGGCGTGTACGTGAAGGGAAGCAGGATCTGGTGCGTGGTCGGCACCCATGCGTCGTACGGCGAGCCCTGCTCGGCCAGCGCCTTCGCACCGCCCAGGTAGACCTCGAGGTCGAGGCCGTCGAACCGCTTCAGCAGCAGGACCAGGACGACGGCGGCGACCTCGAGCACCGCGAGCGACCACGCCAGCTTCCGCCCTGTGAGCGCCACACGTCCCCCTCGAGCCAAGTCCCAGACCGGCCGAGATTACCGGGCGTTCAGCAGCAGCCGTGCACCGGCAACCGCACTGACCTGGCGTTCGCCGCGTCGACCTGCCGGGGGGTGATCGTCCCGGCGGTGTCCGCCCGGCCGAGGAACACGGCCGCGTCGCGGGTCACCGACTGCAGCGCCCGCCGCGGCCGGGTCGTAGGCCTGCGCGGCCTGCCGGTCGCGTTCGCGGGCCAGGTTGAAGAAGTCTCGCGGGGCCGCCGGGTCGAACGGCGTCGCGTCGAGGCGGGCGAGGAATACCCCACCGATCGGGTGGAGATCTTCCAGATGCCGAATACCGGGTGGCGGGTAATCCGCCACCCGGTGTTCGTGCACGATCAGGCCAGGGCTCGCGTGGGCGCGAGCCGGGCCGCGCGCACCGCCGGGTAGGCCCCCGCCACCGCCCCGACCAGCGCCGCGACACCGACCCCACCCGCCAGTGCCGCCGCCGGCAGCACCGCGGGCCAGCCCTGGCTCAGCGCGTACCCCGCCGTCACGAGCACGCCGACCAGCACCCCGGCGAGGCCACCCAGCCCGGACAGCAGCACCGACTCCGCCAGGAACTGCCCGCGGATCTGCCGCTTCGTCGCCCCAAGCGCGCGGCGCAGGCCGATCTCGCGCCGCCGCTCCAGCACCGAGATCACCATCGTGTTCGCGACCCCGACCCCGCCGACCAGCAGCGCGACACCGCCGAGCCCGAGGAACAACGCGCTGTACGTCGTGTCCGTCAGCTTCTGCGCCGCCAGCGCGTCCGACGGGCGCCGCACCTGGACCTCGTTCGGTGCCTGCGGGTTCAGCGTCGCCGCCAGCACCGTCCGCACACCGTCCACTTGGGACTCTGCCGCTCGGACGTACACAGTGGACGGATGGCCGTCGAAGCCCAGCAGCCGCTTCGCGACGTCCCAGCCGACCAGCGCGGAACGCTCGATCTCCGGCGCGAGCGGCATCGGCGCGAGGATGCCCACCACGGTGAACCACTGCGTCCCGATCAGCACCTGCGGCGGGCGGGCCGGGTCGATGTGGTCGATGCCCAGCCGGGCCGCCGCCTGGGAGCCGAGCACCGTCACCGGGTAGTCCTGGTTCCCCGTCGCCAGGAACGCACCGGCCCGCACCTTGCCGCCGAGCACGCCGAGCAGGTCCGGCCGGGCCGCGTACACCGCCAGCCCGGACGTGTCGTCCGGGGCGATCTTGTCGCTGCGGCGGACGCTCGCCGACGTCGTCCCCGTGCCGGCGGCCGCGCGCACCGGCCCGATCCGCCGGGCCATCGCGACCGCGTCGTCCGGCAGCGTCGCGTTGTCGCCGAACAGCGTCTGGCCCGGCCCGGCGGTGAGGAGGTTGGGACCGAGCGCGGCCAGGCGGTCGTGCAGGGCCCGCGCGCCGGACGCCGGGATTGCCAGCACCGCCACCATCGCGGCGACGCCGATCGCGATGCCCAGCGCGGAAAGCACCGCCCGCACCGGCCGCGTCCGCATGCCGTGGGCGCCGAGCGCGACGACGTCCGGGGGCTTCAGCCGGGCCGGTTCCGGCAGCGCCACCTTGGTCATCGCGCACCCACCAGGCCGGTGTCCAGGCGCAGGCGCCCGTCGAGCAGCTCGATCCGGCGGGGCATGCCCGCCGCGATCTCGCGGTCGTGGGTGATCACGACGATCGTGGTGCCGTCGGCGGACAGCTCGCCGAGCAGCGAGAGCACCGAAGCGCCGGTGCCGGTGTCGAGGTTGCCGGTGGGCTCGTCGGCCAGCAGGATCGCCGGGTCGTTGACCACCGCCCTGGCGATCGCGACGCGCTGGCGTTCGCCGCCGGAGAGCTCGCCGGGGCGGTGCCACGCCCGGTGCCCCAGCTTGACCCGGTCGAGCGCCACCAGCGCCCGCGCGCGCCGCTGTCGCCGCGGCACCCCGGCGTAGAGCAGGCCGGTGCACACGTTGTCCACCGCACTCATCCCTTCGTCGAGGAAGAACTGCTGGAACACGAACCCGATCCAGCGCGACCGCAGCGCCGAGACCTTGCGGTCGGGCAGCGCGGCGACGTCGTGGCCGCGCAGCTCCACCCGCCCCGACGACGGCCGGTCGAGCGTGCCCATCAGGTGCAGCAGGGTGGACTTGCCGGACCCGGACGGCCCGACGATCGCCACCATCTCGCCGTCTTCCAGCGAGAGCGAGACGCCGTCGAGCGCGGCGACCTCGCCGGGGTAGGTGCGCGTGACCTCGTGCACGCGCAGCACGGGCGTCACGACGTCGTCACCACCCGCATGCCCGCGGCCAGGCCGGTGCCGGTGACTTCGACCTTCCCGCCGCTGAACAGCCCGGTCTGGACGGCGATCAGCCGGCGCTGCCCGTTCTCGTCGACCTCGACCGCATACCCGCCTTCGGCGAGGGCGAGCAGCGCGCCGACCGGGACCGCGAGCACGCCCTGGCGGACGTCCTTGGTGAACCGGACGGTGGCCGGGGCCGAGTCCAGGCTGCCGGCCGCGGCCGGGTCGTCGAGCCGGACGGTCACGGTGATCTTCGGCTTGCCGTCGTCCTGGCCCGCCTGGTCCTTGCCCTCTACCGCGGTCCGCCCGACGTCGGTGATCGTGCCCTGCGTCGTCTTCCCGTTGATCGTCACCGACGCCTTCGCGCCCTGCTGGGCGAGGCCCTGCTTCGCCGCGTCGAGCTTGACCTGCACCGACCGGACGGTGCCGGTCGTCTTGAGCACCTCGCCCTGGGCCGGCGCGCCGAGCTTGGCCTGGACGGCCGACACCCGCAGTTCACCCGCGGCCAGCACGACGTCACCCTGGCCGAACCCGCCGGTCTGCTCCAGGCCGAGGGACTTCTGCCACTTCTTCAGCGCGGCCGCCGTCGCCGCGGTGAACTTCTTGTCCGGCGTGCCGAACCCGCCGAAGCCGCACGCCTTGAGGTTCTCCTCCAGCTGCTTGACGTCGGCGCCGTCGTCGACGCCCGTGGCGAGGTCGCGGTAGAACGGCAGCGTGCCGTAGAACAGCGGCACCGGCTTCGCGTCCACTCCGTACACCGCCGTGCAGCGGGTCAGGGTGGCGCCGGCGGCCGGCAGCGACGTGATGGTGCCGGGCTTGCGGCCCGCGACGACCGACTCTTCGCCGTAGCCGAGGGTGCCGTCGGCCTCCTCTTCTTCGCGCAGGTCGGTCTTGGCCACCTCCGCGGTCTCGACCGCGGGCGGTGCCGCCTCCTTGACGGGCGTCGCACTCGACACCCGCGTCAGGAGCACGACGGAGCCGGTGCCCAGCACGACGACCAGGACGGCGACCGCGACGAACCAGCGCGTCCGGCCACGGCGGCGCGGCTTGAGGTGGGTCACGTCGGTCACTTGCCCGCCTCGGAGTGGACGGCCATGCCCATGCCGCACGCCTTGGCGGCCTCTTCGAACTTCTTCGGGTCGTCACCCGGTCCGCCGATCCGCATGCCGCCCTTGCCGCTCGGATCGGGATCCGGCATGTCGACGCCGTGCTCGCGCATGCACTTGGCTTCCTTGCGCATCTTGTCGAGGTCCTCGGCGCTCGGCGGCTTCATCTCGCCGCCGTTGGGCATGAAGTGCTTGCACGCGTTCTGGGCGGCGTCGAGCTTCGAGGTGTCGCCGTCCTTGCTCCCCAAGGTGATCGCCATGCCGCCGCCGTCGCCGGCCGGCTTGGGGTCGGGCATGTCGACGCCGTGCTCGCGCATGCACTTGGCGAAGTCCCGCATCTTGTCCTCGTCGCTCTTGCCGCTGTTGTCGGCGGCGGCGGGGCCGCCCGACTTCGGCGGCGTCGAGATCGAAGCGACCTTCGACCCGTCATCGGGCTTCGCGCCGCAGCCGCCGAGCAGCAGGGCCGTCCCGAGCGCCGCGACGGCTATCCGTGTCCACATGGGCTCGAACTCCTTTCGTCCGGATGGGGGTCAGGTCTACGGATCGGGGCATTCGGGCGCGCTAAGCGACGCCGCTTATGCGGTCCTTATGGCCTGCCTGCGCAGACTGGGCCGGTGCGGGTGCTGGTGGTGGAGGACGAGCGGTTGCTGGCCGACTCGGTCGCGGAGGGGTTGCGGCGCTTTTCGATGGCCGTCGACGTCTGTTACGACGGCGAGCAGGCCATGGAACGCGTCGGCGTGCACGGCTACGACGTCGTGGTGCTCGACCGCGACCTGCCGAAGGTGCACGGCGACGACGTCTGCGCCGCCGTGGTCCGGGCGGGCGGCGAGGCCCGCGTGCTGATGCTGACCGCGGCCGCCGACGTCACCGACCGGGTCGCCGGACTGGGCCTCGGCGCCGACGACTACCTGACGAAGCCGTTCGCGTTCGCCGAACTGGTCGCCCGGGTCCAGGCGCTGTCGCGGCGCGCACGGCCGGCGTTGCCGCCGGTGCTGGAACGCGACGGCGTCGTGCTCGACCTGCCGCGGCACCAGGCCGCCCGCGACGGGCGGTTCCTGTTGCTCTCGCCGAAGGAGTTCGCCGTGCTGGAGGTGCTCATGCGGGCGGAGGGTGCCGTGGTCAGCGCCGAGGACCTGCTGGAAAAGGCGTGGGACGAGCACGCGGACCCGTTCACCAACGCGGTGCGCGTCGCGGTGATGACGTTGCGGCGCAAGCTGGGCGACCCACCGGTGATCGAGACCGTGCCGGGCGCCGGCTACCGGTTCGGCACGCCGTGAACGGCTTTTCCGTCCGGACGAAGCTCACGGCCTGGTACGGCGGGCTGTTCCTGCTCGCCGGGCTGATCCTCGTCGTCATCAACTACCTGCTGGTGCAGAGCACGCTGCCGGACCCCACCCGCGCCGCGTTGACGACGATCGGGTCGGCCGACGCGGTCTACGGCGTCCAGGGCACCACGGTCATCGGCTCTCCGGGAACGGCGGTACAGCTGCTCAGCGGCACGCTCGACGAATACCGCTCCTCGACGCTGTCGACGTTGCTGGTCGGCTCGGCGATCGCGCTGGTGGCGACGGCGGCGCTGGCGGTGCTGTTCGGCTGGCTGATGGCGGGCCGCGCGCTGCGGCCCCTGCACGACATCACCTCGGCCGCGCGCCGGCTGGAGGTGGGCAAGCTCGACCGGCGGATCAACCTCGAAGGACCACCGGACGAGCTGAAGGAGCTGGCGGACACGTTCGACGGCATGCTCGACCGGCTCGCGGAGTCGTTCGACAGCCAGAAGCGGTTCGTCGCGAACGCGTCCCACGAGCTCAGGACGCCGCTGGCGGTGCAGCGGACGCTGATCGAGGTGGCGATGGCCGACCCCGACGTCCCCGTGGAGCTCAAGAAGCTCGGCACGCACCTGCTCCACACGAACGAGCGCAGCGAGCGGATGATCGAGGGCCTGCTCGTCCTGGCCCGCAGCGACCGCGGGCTGCACGCGCGGACACCGGTGCGCCTCGACGAGATCGCGGCATCGGTCGTCCGGGCCACGGCGGCCCAGGCCGAGGCGGCCGGGGTGACGGTCGAGACGCGGCTGCGGCCGCGGACGGTGGCGGGCGACCCGGTCCTGCTCGAGCGGTTGGTGACGAACCTGGTCGTCAACGCGATCACGTACAACGCTTCGGGCGGCTGGGCGTACGTCGAGGTGCGCGGGGACCCGGCCCTGGAGGTCCGGAACTCGGGGTCGTCGGTGCCGCCCGAGGCGGTACCGACGCTGTTCGAGCCGTTCCGCCGGCTGGCCGGCGCGGAGCGAACCGGCGACACGCGCAACGCAGGGCTCGGGCTGTCGATCGTCCGCTCGGTGGCCCAGGCCCACGGCGGCTACGCGGAGGCCCAGCCCGGCCGGCGCGGCGGGCTCACCGTGATCGTCCGGCTGCCGCCTTCTTGAGCGGGGCCGGCCGGGTGGCCCGCCGGAGCCCATGGGCTCGAACGCGGTTCGTCCCGGCGGAGTGACCGCGGCCGAGCCCCGCCCGGCCCGCTCGGCGCACGCCGCCCAGCGCAGCCCGCCCGGCCCGTTTGGCGCACGCCGCCCAACGCAGCCTGCCCGGCCCAGTCCGCTTGGCCCAGCCCGCTTGGCCCAGCCCGCCGCAGTCCGACCCGGCCGACCCGACCCGCCCGGCGCAGCCGCCGCAGTCCGACCCAGCCGACCCGACCCGCCCGGCGCAGCCGCCCCCACTCCTCCAGCGGCTCCAACCCGCCCCCACCCGCGCCCACCCCTGGCAGCCTTCTTGATCCACTCGATCGTGACTTTGCGTGCCCGGCGTGTCACCCCTTTGCCGCTGACCAGCGTGGGTGAGGATGCGGAAGACGCAAAATGAACAGTGGGCAGTTCGGTGCGGACTCGGCGCGCCTCGCACGTCAAGCCGACGCGCCGTTCTAACGTGGGCACCCACAACGGTGAAGAAGATCGGGGAGGCGAGAACAATGCGGGCGCTGCGAGTGGTCGGACTGCACGAGGACGGGAAGTCCATCGTGCTCGAAGACCCGGCGAGCCGTACTCGTTTCCTGCTCCCGGCTGATGAGCGACTGCGCGCGGCGGCGCGGGGTGACATCACCCGCCTCGGCCAGATCGAAATCGAGTTGGAGAGCCAGATGCGGCCACGCGAGATCCAGCAGCGCATCCGCGCCGGCGAGTCCGTCGAGCAGGTCGCCGCGAGCGCCGGTGTCTCGGCGCAGCGCGTCGAGCGCTACGCCTACCCCGTCCTGCTCGAGCGGTCCCGGACCGCCGAGCTCGCGCAGAGCGCCCACCCGGTCCGCGAGGACGGCCCCGACGTGCAGACGCTCGGCGAGGTCGTCGCGTACAGCTTCGGCGTCCGCGGCCACGACTACTCGCAGGCCACCTGGGACTCCTGGAAGGGCGACGACGGCCGCTGGGTCGTGGTGCTCCGCTGGAAGGCCGGGCGGTCGGACAACCGGGCGCACTGGGCGTTCTCGCCGGGCGCGCACGGCGGCACGGTGACGGCGCTGGACGAGAACGCCGAGGTCCTCCTGGACCCGAACGCCTACCGCGCCCCGCGCACGGTCCGCGCCCTGGCGCCGGCCCGTGAGACGGAGTTCCAGCCGACGCTGGATTCCGTGGTACCGGAGCGCGCCGAGCTGCCGTCGGCCGAGCCGGACCCGGACGACGACACCCGCGAAATCCCGCGCGTCCCGGCGGACCCGGACGAGGACGCGGCGGTACCGGAGCCACGGCCGAAGACCAAGAAGAACCACCCGATCGTCCCGTCCTGGGAGGACGTGCTGCTCGGAGTCCGCTCCCAGCGCGGCTGAGTCGTAGCGCCCCAAGGCCACCTTGGGGCGCTAGTCCAGCCGCGCCGCGAGCGTCTTCGGCGCCACGAGCCGGTAGGCCTCCCGCACGATCCGGTCGATCTCCGCCCAGTCGACGTCGACGTCCAGCCGCACGCCCAGCCATCCCCGGTGGCCGACGTACGGCGGCCGGAAGAACCGGTCCGGCTCGGTGCGCACCAGTTCCTCCTGCACCCCCGGCGGCGCGGGACACCAGAAGGCGAGCACGTCGTCGTGGTGGTGGTCGGCGAACATCACGAAGGTCTTCTTGCCACGCACGAACCACGTCGGCTCGCCGTGGCTGAGCCGCTCGGTCGTCTCCGGCAGGGCGAGGCACAACTTCCGCAAAGCGTCCAGCTGCTCCATCCCGCAAGGCTACGATGTCACCCTGAGGGAGCGAGTCGGCCAGCGACCGCGGAATTCGCCGACAGCACCGATCGGATCCTGTTGCTGGGGCGCGGATCGCCGATGCCCGTGCCGAAGATGCGGATGTCGTTCAGCGGCTTCCTCGTCCCCGCGGGGTGGGCCGCGCTGTTCGACGGCAGCGCCGGCGTGACGTTCTTGCGCTAGAAGGCGATCACCAGCACGCCGATCCACGCGATCACGACCCCGCCCGCCGCGCCGTAGGCGGCCCAGCGCAGGATCGGGGTGCGGCGGATCAGCCACAGCGACGGCGTGATCCCGGCCGTCACGATCACCGAGGCCGCCAGCGCGAGCCAGCCGCTGGTCTCGCGGGCCAGCGTCGTGGCCAGCGCCAGCATGGCGACGATGACCACGGCCGCGATGAACGCCGAGACGGTCAGCCCGGTCAGCCAGGGCGTCGGCTCGCCGGGCGGGCCGGGCGGCCCGAGCACCGCCCGGACGAACCGGTGGCCGGGTTCGGTGGACGGCGGGGGCGGCTCGACGACCGTGTCGGCCCCGGTCACCGGATCCACGAACCGCACGGCCGTGCCCATCACCGCGGCCAGGCGACCGGCCAGCTGACGGCCGCGCTGCGAGACCACCGCGCCCGCCTCCGCCCCCGGATCGGCGGTGACCGCGGACGCCACGCGCGCCCACTCGTGCAGGGCCTGCGCCAGTTCGGCACCGATCGCGAGCTTGTGCGGGTCCACCTCGCGCGCGTGCTCCCCGCCCGGGCCGGCCAGCACGGCGCGCTCGCCGCGGATCCGCAGCTCCATGGTGCCCCTTTCCGCCTCGGAGACCAAAACCTTAGCCGCCCCGGGCCAGTTCGTAGAAGGCAACGGCGGCGGCCGTGGCGATGTTCAGTGAATCGACTCCCGCCGGCATGGGTATCCGGACGGCATGATCAGCCGCCGCGAGCGCCGTCTCGGTCAGCCCGGGACCTTCGGCGCCGAAGAGCAACGCCACTCGCCCGGGCGCGTGCTCACGCAGTTCGCGCAGCGGGATCGAACCCGGCCGCGGGGTGAACGCCGCGACGGCGAACCCGCGCGCCCGGAGGTCGTCGAGTCCGCCCGGCCAGTCCGTCAGGTGCCCGAACGGCACGCGCAGGACGTGTCCCATCGACACGCGCACGCTGCGCCGGTACAGCGGGTCGGAGCAGCCGGGGCCGAGCAGCACGCCGCCGACGCCGAGCGCGGCCGCGTTGCGGAAGAGCGCGCCGAGGTTCTCGTGGTCCCCCACGCCTTCCAGCACGGCGATCGGGCCGGTGCCGCCGACGACTTCGGGCACCGTCAGCGGCGCGGGCCGGTCGGCGACCGCGAGGATCCCGCGGTTGAGGTGGAACCCGACCACCTCGGCCATGGTTTCCGCGGAGGCGACGTACTGGGGCACGTCGAACCCGGCCAGGTCCCCGGCCAGTTCGGCGAACCGCCGCTGCACGCCCAGCAGCGCCCGGACCGGGTAGCGGGAGGCCAGCAGCCGGGCCACCACGACGGTGCCCTCGGCGATGACGAGCCCCCGCCCGCCGGGCCGGTCGGGCCGGCGGTCTGCAGTGGACAGGTGGCGGAAATCGTCGACGCGGGGATCGTCGGAGTGGTCGATGTGGATCACGCCCATCCGCCCAGTCTGTCACCCGCTTGCCGGGCGGCTCATTGGTCCGAACGTCCACCGCGCTGTGGTGCGAACGGGGCCATTTTGCTTTCGGTTAACTGACCGTGACGGAGTGCACCAGTTTGGCCGCTAGCCCGGCTGCATCGCCTGTGTAACGGTTGCCGCCGGGGCCTGAAACACGTCCTAGTCCACGCCGACACGAAGCAGGGATGGTCATGGGGATGGACCTCGAGGCTCAGTCGTTCAACACGCTGGACCGAGGAAGGTACCGCCGCAAGGTCCAGCGTTGTCTGGACACGCTGGCCCGCATGCTCACCGATGGCAGTTTTTCGTTCCCCCGCAAGAACATCGGCCTCGAAGTCGAGCTGAACCTGGTCGACCGCGAACTGCGCCCGTCGATGACGAACACCGCGGTGCTGGAGGCGCTCGACGACCCGTCGTTCACCACCGAGCTGGGCCAGCACAACATCGAGCTGAACGTCCCGCCGCGGCCGCTGGCGGGCGATTCCGCGCTCCAGCTCGAAGACGATCTCCGCGCGTACCTCGACACCGCGGCGACGAAGGCGCGTGACACCGGCTCGTCGCTGGCGATGATCGGCATCCTGCCGACGTTGAAGCACGAGCACTTCGACCAGAAGTGGCTCACCAACAAGACCCGGTACTCCACGCTGAACGACCAGATCTTCGCCGCGCGCGGCGAACGCACGGTGCTCGCCATGGAAGGCGCGCCGCTGCCGGGCCAGCAGCCCGAACGCCTGCGCAGCTACGCGGAGTCGATCCTGCCGGAGGCCGCGTGCACCAGCGTGCAGCTGCACCTGCAGGTCGCGCCGGAGGAGTTCGCCGCGCACTGGAACGCCGCGCAGTGCCTGGCCGGGCTGCAGATCGCGCTCGCGTCGAATTCGCCGTTCCTGCTCGGCAAGGCGCTGTGGCACGAGACGCGGATCCCGCTGTTCCTCCAGGCGACCGACACCCGGCCGGAGGAGCTGAAGAACCAGGGCGTGCGGCCGCGGGTGTGGTTCGGCGAACGCTGGATCACGTCGATCTTCGACCTGTTCGAGGAGAACGTCCGCTACTTCCCCGGCCTGCTCCCGGAAACCGACGCCGAAGACCCGATCGAGGCGCTCGACGCGGGCCAGGCGCCGAAGCTCACCGAGCTGCGCATGCACAACGGCACCATCTGGCGCTGGAACCGCCCGGTGTACGACGTCGTCGACGGCCTGCCGCACCTGCGCGTGGAGAACCGGGTGCTGCCGGCCGGCCCGACGGTGGTCGACACGGTGGCGAACGCGGCCTTCTTCTACGGCGCCCAGCGCGCGCTGGCCGAGGCGGAACGCCCGGTGTGGAGCCAGATGTCCTTCCAGGCCGCCGAGGAAAACCTTTACGCGGGCGCGCGGCGGGGCTTCGACGGGCAGCTCTACTGGCCGGGCATCGGCTGGATCCCGCCGGACGAGCTGGCGCTGCGCGTGCTGCTGCCGCTCGCCCACGAGGGCCTGCGCCGCTCCGACGTCTCCGACGAGGCCCGCGAGCGCTACCTCGGGATCATCGAGCGCCGGTGCCTGGCCCGGCGGACGGGCGCGACCTGGCAGCGCGACTACGTCTTGCGCGCCCAGGAACGCGGACTGGACCGCGAGGCGGCGCTCAGCCTCATGCTGGGGCGCTACCTCGAGCTGTCCGAGGCGGGCGAACCGGTGCACACGTGGCCGGTGGCCGATTGACGCTAGCCTGAGCGGATGCCGAAGATTCTCGGTGAGTCGCTGGAGGCGCACCGGCGCGAGGTCCGGTCCCGGGTCTTCGACGTCCTGCGCGCGCAGCTCTACGAGCGCGGCTTCGACGCGATCACCCTCGCCGGCGTCGCGTCGGCCGCCGGGGTGGGCCGCACCGCGCTGTACAACCACTTCCCCGACAAGGAGAGCCTGCTCGTCGCGTTCGTCGAGGACGAAGCGGCCCAGTACGTCACGCGGCTGACCGAAGCCGTCGAGGCCCAGGCCGATCCGGTGGACCAGCTGGCCACGTTCGTCCGGCTGCAGCTGCGCGTGCTGGCCGAGTACCACATGCCGCCGGGCACGGCGCTGGCGTCGGCACTGGCCCCGGCGGCGTACCGCCGCATCAGCGCGCACGCCGACCCGATCACCGACCGCCTGCGCGCGATCCTCACCGGCGGCGTCGACCTGGGTCGCTGGCCGGCCGAGGACCCGGACGTCCTGATCCCGATGATCACCGCGGCGCTGGGCAACCGCACCCTGGTCGACGGGCCGGCCGGGCAGCTCGAAGACGTGGTCGAGGCGGCGGTCCGGTTCGTCCTGCGCGCGGTCGGCGCGACGGTTTAGCGTGGCCTAAGTCCGATTCATGCCCTACGATCTTTCTGACAGCGTGTCAGATCGATCGCCGGGAGGCCTGCCCATGTCGGTGACCACGGACGCCCGCCCCTTCTCGGCGACCTTGCGCGCGTCGACCCTCGAAGTCCACGACCGGGCGAACTACTCGGCGTACATGCGCGCCCTGCTCGGCGGGGAGCTGACCCGGGACGGCTACACCCAGCTGGCGATCCAGTACTACTTCGTCTACGGCGCCATCGAGGCGGCGAGCGACGCGATGGCCGGCGACGGTGTCGGCGGCGAGTTCGTCTTCGACGAGCTGCGGCGCCTCCCGCTCCTCGAACGCGACCTCGCCCACCTCGTCGGCCCGGACTGGCGAGAGACGATCTCGCCGCTCGCCTCCACCCGCGAGTACGTCGCCCGGATCCACGAAGCGTCGACGTGGGCCGGCGGGTACGTCGCCCACCACTACACGCGCTACCTCGGCGACATCGCCGGCGGCCAGGTCATCCGGCGGACGCTCGAGAAGAACTACGACGTCGCCGAGGCGGGTGCGCTCTTCTACCACTTCGACGGCATCGGCAGCGCCCCTCGCTTCCGGGATCGGTACCGGGCGAAGCTGGACAACGCGCCCTGGAACGAAGACGAGCGCGCCCGGGTGATCGACGAGACGCTGGTGGCGTTCGAGTGCAACATCGCCGTCTTCGACGAGCTGGCGCTGCGCCTCGACGAGTTCCGCGCCTGAATGATCGATCTCACAGCTCGTTGACCTCCAGTTAAGTCCAAGTTGCAGGCTCGGTTTCAGGTGGTGCGCCTCCGGGGTACGCCACTTACGGACCCGCCGTCCCACGCAGTGACGGCCGTCGCCCCCGCTCGCCGCAAGGGGGCGTGTGCTACTAGGTTCGATACCGGAAACTTGTGTCGAAGACAGAAGGAGGGCCAATGGCCCGCTACGAGCTCCCCGATCTCGACTACGACTACAGCGCCTTGGCGCCCCACATCTCCGGCGAGATCAACGAGCTGCACCACAGCAAGCACCACGCGACCTACGTCAAGGGCGCGAACGACACGCTCGACAAGATCGCCGAGGCCCGTGACGCCGGCAACTTCGGCGACATCGTCGGTCTGCAGACCACGCTGGCCTTCCACCTCGCCGGCCACGCGAACCACGTCGTCTGGTGGAAGATCCTCTCGCCCGAAGGCGGCGACAAGCCGACCGGCGAGCTGGCCGCCGCGATCGACGAGGCCTTCGGGTCCTTCGACAAGTTCAAGGCGCAGTTCACCGCCGTCGCGACGACGATCCAGGGCAACGGCTGGGCCGCGCTCTCCTGGGACCCGATCGGCAAGACGCTGATCACCCAGCAGCTGCGCGACCACCACAACAACCTGGTCCTGCCGACCGTGCCGATCCTGCTGGTCGACGTCTGGGAGCACGCGTTCTACCTGGACTACAAGAACGTGAAGCCGAAGTACGTCGAGGCCCTGTGGAACATCTACAACTGGGCCGAGATCAGCAAGCGCTTCGACAACGCCGTCGCCGGCGGCAACGGCCTGCTGCTCGGCTGAGTTTTCTCGTCGACGGGGCTCTCCCTTCCGGGGAGGGCCCCGTTTTCGTCGTCGGCTGAATTCGGTTGACCTCGAGTGCGGTCGAGGTGTTTGAGTGGGCGCATGGACATCGACGCGTACCTGGATCGCCTCGGCGCCGGCCGCCCGGCGGCACCCGACCTCGCGACGCTGCGTCACCTGCAGGAACGCCACCTGGCCACGGTGCCGTTCGAGAACCTGAGCACTCACCTCGGGGAGCCGGTCGTCCTGGACGAGGACGCGCTGTTCGGCAAGATCGTGCGCCGCCGGCGGGGCGGATTCTGCTACGAGCTGAACGGGTTGTTCGCCGCGTTGCTGCGCGAGCTGGGCTACGACGCCGCGCTGCACGCGGCCCAGGTCTTCCGCCCCGACGGCACGCTGGGCCCGCCACTGGACCACGCGGCGATCGTCGTTTCGCTGGACTCCGAGGACTGGCTGGTGGACGTCGGCTTCGGCCGGTTCGCCCGGCACCCGTTGCGCCTGTCCGCCGTGGACGGCCAGCCGGACCCCGACGGCGAGTTCCTGGTGCTGGACGCACCGCACGGCGACTTCGACGTCCTGCTGGACGGCGAGCCGCAGTACCGCCTGGAGCGCCGCCCGCGCCCGCTGGCCGACTTCATCCCGATGGCGTGGTGGCAGACGACGTCACCGGAGTCCCACTTCACCCGCTCGCTGACGTGCTCGCGCTCGACGTCGCAGGGCCGGGTGACGTTGGCGGGCGACAAGCTGATCGAGACGGTCGACGGCGTCCGGAACGAGGTCCCGCTGCCGACTCCCGAAGCCGTCCACGCGGCGTACCGCGTGTACTTCGGGATGACTCTGACGCGTCTGCCGGTCCTACCGGGCGGGAGTCCCTTGACCCACGACGCGCACCAGCCGGACACTGCGCTGACGTGAACGAAGCCCCGGCCTGGGGTTTTCCCAGGGCCGGGGCTCCGTCCGTTCCCGAACTGACTGCCGCTCCCACCACGAAGCGGACATGCATGAGGTTAGCCTAACCTCATCTCTTCGAGCAAGAGCTCGGCCGCGGAGACTCGGATCTCACTCTTCCGGGTGACATCGGGACGGTGCACCCCCCGTTTTTGTCGGTGGTCGCCGATACGGTCACGCCGTGAATCCGACCCGATACGCCCCGTCAGACCTTCGTCCGCTTGAGCACCCGCAGCCCCAGGCCGCGCTTCACCGGCCAGGAGATCCCGCCCCGCCGGATCAGCACCACCGCGCACACGACCGCGGCCACGGCCGAAACCGCCCCGCCGATGTAGAACGGAGACCGCCCGCCGAACTCCTGGGCCATCCACCCGACCATCGGGCCACCGATCGGATTGCCGCCGATCAGCACCAGCACGTACAAGCCCATCACGCGCCCCCGCATCTCCGGGCTGACCGACGTCTGCACCAGCGCGTTCGCCGTGTTGAGGAAGGTCATCGTGGCGAAACCGAGCGGGATCAGGCCGAGGCCGAACGTCAGGTACGTCGGCATGAACGCGGTGAGCAGTTCGAACAGGCCCAGGAAGAACGCGGACACCAGCATCAGCCGCACCCGCGGCCGCCCCTTGGTGCCACGGCGGGCGGACATCAGCGCGCCGGTGAAGGTGCCGACCGCGACCAGTGTCGACAGGAGACCGTAGCCGTCGGCCGCGGTGTGGAACACGTTCGCCGCGACGATCGGCAGCGAGCTGAAGTACGTGATGCCGAACGTGCTGACGAACAGCACCAGCACCATCACCGTCATCAGGTCCGACCGGCGGCGGACGTACCGCAGGCCCTCGGCCAGCTGTCCCTTCTCGCGCGGGACAGCCGCGACGCGGAACAGCTTGTCCGGGTTCATCAGGATCAGCCCGGTGATCACCGCGACCGTGCTGAGCGCGTTCGCGATGAACAGCCAGCCGGTGCCGATCCAGGTGATCGCGAACCCGGCGATCGCCGGGCCGACGATCCGCGCCATGTTGAAGATCGACGAGTTCAGCGCGACGGCGTTCGTGACCTGGTCGCGGCCCACCATCTCGGCGACGAACGACTGCCGCGTCGGCACTTCCAGCGCCGCCGTCACGCCGAGCGTGAAGCACAGGACGTAGACGTGCCACAGCGCGGCGATCCCGCTCAGGTCGAGCACACCGAGGATGACGGCCTGCGAACACGCCGCGACCTGGATCCAGGTGAGCAGCCGCCGCTTGTCGACGCGGTCGGCGAGGACGCCGGCCCAGAGCGAGAGGAACAGCGTCGGCGTGAACTGCAGCGCGACCGCGACACCGAGGGCGATCGGGTTGTTGCCGCTGAGGGTGAACACCAGCCAGTCCTGGGCGATGCGCTGCATCCAGGTGCCGATGTTCGAGATGACCTGGCCGGTGAAGAACAGCCGGTAGTTGCGCACGCGCAGCGAGGCGAACATGCTGCCGCGCGTGGAGGGGGACGGTGGTGACGCGGATGGCGGTGAGGCCGATTCCCGGGTAGCAGTGGTCTGGATCGAACGCTTGGTTTCGCTACCCGTGACCGTCACCGTGGTTAGTTCCCCGCCATCCTGTCTATTATTTCGGCGGCTTTGGAGAGCACTTCACGCTCTTCGTCGCCGAGTTCCGCCAATTGCCGGTCCAGCCACGCCTCCCGCACGGAAATGGCCCTCCGCACGTAGGCCAGCCCGCTCTCGGACAGCTCGACGATGGCTTGCCTGCCATCGGTCGGGTGCGGGCGCCGCTCGACGAACCCCAGCTCCTCGAGCGCGGCGATCACCCTCGTCATCGAAGGTGGCTGAACGCCTTCCTTCGCGGCGAGCTGACCCGGGGTCAGCGCACCGCACTTGTGCAGGGTGGACAGCGCGGCGACCTGCGTCAGCGTGAGGTCGTCCCCGACGCGCTGTGCCCGCAGCCGACGGTTGAGCCGGACCACCGCGAGACGCAGACGGCTCGCCAAAGAGCGTTCGTGCGTGTCGCCGGACATATAGTTAGCATACCTTACGAAACTTCGGCCGCACGGGTGATCTCCGTCAATCCGCAACCTGGAACAGCCCCGTGCGTCTTCACCAGGAGCAGAACCTGGGGAGTCGGATGAACAAGAAGCTGGTGGGCTCGGCCGTGGTCGGCGTGGTCGCGCTCGGGATCGTGGTGGTCCAGTTCGCGGGCGGCGGTGACGCCGCGCCGGCGGCCGCACCGCCACCGTCGACCGTGGCGACGGCGACCACCGCGCTGCCCCTCAAGGG
>NZ_JBHVXZ010000036.1:0-83265 GCF_042881395.1 Amycolatopsis sp. NPDC058278
GTGAGAAGGGTGTTCAGGTCGGTCGTCACAAACTGATCTTGGACACCCTTCGCCCGTCTCCGGTCACCACCCAGACTTACGCATTACTCGTCTAGACGATGTTGTGTTCCACCGGTGCGGTATCGACGGTTTCGAACCGCCGGACGTCGAGCTCGGCGATGTCCACCGCCGGCCGTCGCCGCAGGTAGAGGTCCCGGATCAGCTCGCCGGCGGCCGGGCCCATCTGGAAGCCGTGTCCGGAGAAGCCGGTCGCGTAGAAGAACCGCGACAGCAGGACGCTTTCCCCGATGATCTGGTTGCGGTCCGGCGTCGTTTCGTACAGCCCGGCCCAGGCTGTCCGGACGCCGGCGTCGAGCACGGCCGGGATCCGGCGGCCCGCCAGCTCGGCCAGCCGCGGCAGCCACTCGCCCGCCTCGTACTGGGTGTCGAAGCCGGGGACGCCGTCGTCCTCCGAGAACGACATCGCCAGGCCGGGGCCCTCGCGGTGGAAGTAGAAGGCCGACGGCATCTCGATGGTGAGCGGAACCGATTCCGGCAGCCCGGGCACCGGCCCCGTGAACACGACCTGCCGCCGGAACGGGCGCACCGGCAGGTCCAGCCCGGCCAGCTCGCCGATCCGGCCCGACCACGCGCCGGCCGCGCACACCACCGCGCCGGTCCGGACGAACCCCGCGGTCGTGACGACGCCGGTCAGCGCGTCGCCGTCGCGCTCGATCCCGGTGACCTCGACGCCGGTCCGCAGGTTCGCGCCGTGCGCGCGGGCCGCTCTCGCGTACCCCTGGACGACCGCGTCCGGCGTCGCCTTGGCGTCGTCCGGCGACCAGAGCGCGGCCACGAGGCCGTCGGTCTCCACCAGCGGGAGCACCTTCCTCGCCTCGCCGGGGTCGAGCAGGTGGCTGCGGACGCCGTACTCGCGCTGGAGCTCGGCGCAGCGTTCGAACGCGGGCACGTCGGCCGGGTCGGTGACGAGGTAGAGGTAACCGTCGCGGCGGAAGTCGATCTCGGTGCCGAAGTCCCGCGAGAAAGCGCTGTACGCGGCCAGCCCGCGCAGGCCGAGTTCGACGTTGACGCGACTGGTGAACGACGACCGGATGCCGCCCGCGGCCTTCGCCGTCGAGCCGCCGCCCAGCTCGCCGCGCTCGAGGAGCAGCACGTGCACTCCGGCTTCGGCGAGCCGGAACGCGCAGCTGAGGCCGATCACCCCGCCGCCGATCACGACGCAGTCGGCCATCGGTGGCAAGGACGTTTCCCCGGCGCCGCGGGCGGTCATACTCGCCAGAGTAGAACGTGATCCACCGGCGGCCACCGAGCGCGTAGAGTCGGCGTGCCGAGCTTGAGAAGGTGATGTCCCATGGCGATGATGCCCGTGACCGATTCGATGTTCCTCCTCGTCGAAACGCGCGAGCATCCGATGCACGTGGGCGGTCTGCAGCTGTTCAAGAAACCCGAGGGCGCCGGCGACGACTACCTCCGCGACGTCCGGCGTTCGCTGCTCGAGTCGGACAACATGCGCTCGGTGTTCCGGCGCCGCCCGGCCCGGCCGGTCAACACGATGGGGCACGTCGCCTGGGCGAACGACACCGAGCTCGAGCTCGACTACCACTTCCGGCACTCGGCGCTGCCGCAGCCGGGCCGGGTCCGCGAGCTGCTGGAGCTGACCAGCCGCTGGCACAGCACCCTGCTCGACCGGCACCGGCCGCTCTGGGAGACCCACCTCATCGAAGGGCTCGACGACGGCCGGTTCGCCGTCTACACCAAGGTCCACCACGCGCTGATGGACGGCGTTTCGGCGCTGCGCCAGCTGCAGGGCTCGCTCTCGGACGACCCGGCGGACATGGATTGCCCGCCGTGGTGGGGCAGCCGGCGCAAGCCGGGCGAAGAACGCGCGAAGCGCCCGCGGTCGTTCCTGCAGACCGCGAGCAAGACGGCCAACCAGCTCGCGAGCCTGGCTCCCGCCGCGATGAAGGTGGCGCGGGAGGCGTTCGGCGAACACACCCTGACGCTGCCGGGCCAGGCGCCGAAGACCATGCTCAACGTGCCGATCGGCGGCGCGCGGCGGTTCGCGGCGCAGAAGTGGCCGCTGGACCGCGTCCGCCAGGTGGCGACCGCGGCCGGGGTCTCGCGCAACGACGTCGTGCTCGCGATGTGCTCGGGCGCGCTGCGGGACTACCTCATCGAACAGCGCGCGCTGCCGGACGCGCCGCTCATCGCGATGGTGCCGGTGTCGCTGCGGCGCCAGAACGATCCGGGTGAGGCGGCGGGCAACAACATCGGCGCGCTGCTGTGCAACCTCGCCACCGACCTGCCGGACGCGGGCAAGCGGCTCGTCACGATCCACCAGTCGATGCGCAACGGCAAGCGGCTGTTCTCGGAACTGACGCCGCTGCAGACGTTGCTGCTCTCGGCGGTGAACGTCGCGCAGCTCGGCGTCTCGCCGATCCCGGGCGTCGTCAAGAACACGCGGCCGCCGTTCAACCTGGTGATCTCGAACGTGCCCGGCCCGCGCAAGCAGATGTACTGGAACGGCGCCCAGCTCGACGGCATCTACCCGGCGTCGGTGCTGCTCGACGGCCAGGCCGTGAACATCACGCTGACCAGCAACGGCGATCACCTCGACTTCGGTATCACGGGCTGCCGCCGCAGCGTCCCGCACCTGCAGCGGATCCTGACACACCTCGACACGGCCTTGGTGGAACTCGAAGCTGCGGTAAGGTAGCCCGCTCACCGACACGTCGGCTCCCCCATCGGAAGGAATCTTTCCGAAAGCGGGGCGAAAATTCTGGTCAGTACCCTCCGCGCGCTCCTAAGGTGGCGGCGATCAGCCCCCGGAAAGAGGAGCAGGACATGACCGAGGAGTGGACGACCCCGGACTTCGTCGAGTACGAAACCCCGATGGAGGTCACCGCCTACGCGGCCCGCATGGCGGACTGACGGATGCCGGTCGAGCCACTCCCGGAAAGCGCGTTCATCGACGCGCTGCGCGGTCTTTCCGGCCGGTACTGGGGAACGCACCCGTTCCACCGCCGGCTGCACGCGGGCGAGCTCGACGAGCGCGCGCTGCGGATCTGGGCGGCGAACCGCTGGTACTACCAGTGCGTGCTGCCGCAGAAGGACGCGGCGATCATCAGCAACTGCCCGCTGCCCGAGATCCGCCGCCAGTGGCTCGACCGGATCGTCTACCACGACGGCGTGAGCGCCGGTACCGGCGGGATCGAACGCTGGCTGCGGCTCTGCACGGCGGTCGGCCTGGACCGCGACGAGGTTCTCGATGAACGGCACGTCGCTCCCGGCGTCCGGTTCGCCGTGGACGCCTACGTGACCTTCGCGCGGACGAAACCGTGGTGGGAGGCCGTCGCGTCGGGACTGACCGAGATGTTCGCCGGGCACCTGATGCGGCAGCGGGTGGCGGACATGCTCGCGAACTATTCGTGGATCGCGCGCGAAGACCTCGACTACTTCACCAACCGGATCGACAAGGTTTCCGGCGAAGGCAAGGACACCCTCGACATCGTGGTCCGCCACTGCGTCACGCGCGAACAACAGGACCGCGCGATCGCCGCGCTGTCGTTCAAGTGCGACGTGCTGTGGTCGATGCTCGACGCGATCGAACGGACGGCCGCGTGATCACCGCCGAGTCGGTTCCGCAGCTGCGCCGCGGCGTCCGGCTGTCCTTCGACCACGTGAGGGAGACGCACGTGCTGCTGTTCCCCGAGGGTGTCCTGGTGCCGAACGCCACCGCGGCCGCGGTGCTCGAGCTCTGCGACGGCGCCCGGTCCGTCACCGAGATCACGGCGGCGCTTTCCGAGCGCTACTCCGGCGTGGTCGCGCAGGACGTCCTGTCCGTGATGGCCCGGCTGGGCGAACGGCGGGTCGTCGCATGGACGTGAGCCCGCCGCTGGGCCTGCTGGCCGAGCTGACCCACCGCTGCCCGCTGCACTGTCCTTATTGCTCGAACCCGGTGGAACTGACCACCCGGAACGCCGAACTGTCCACAACGGACTGGCTGTCGGTGCTGTCCCAGGCCCGCGAACTCGGCGTCCTGCAGGTGCACATGTCCGGCGGCGAGCCGTTGCTCCGGCCGGACCTGCCGGCACTGGTCGCGCACGCGAGCGGGCTCGGCTGCTACGTCAACCTGGTCACTTCCGGGCTCGGCCTGACGTCGTCGCGGCTCGACGACCTCGTGGAGCGCGGGCTGGCACACGTCCAGCTGTCGGCGCAGGGCGCGACCCGGGAGCGGGCCGACCTGCTGGCCGGGGCGAAAGCGCACGACCGGAAGCTCGCCGCGGCCGCGCTGGTGAAGGCGTCCGGGCTGCCGCTGTCGCTGAACGTGGTGCTGCACCGGCAGAATCACGACCAGCTGGCCGGGATCATCGAGCTGGCCGAGCGGATGGGCGCGGACCGGCTGGAGCTGGCGAACACGCAGTACTACGGCTGGGCGCTGCGCAACCGGGACGCGCTGATGCCGACGGCCGCGCAGCTCGCCGCCGCGGAGCCGGTGGTGCGTGCGGCGGTCGCGCGCTTGCGGGGCACGATGGAGATCGTCTACGTCGTCGCCGACTACCACGAGCCGTACCCGAAGCCGTGCATGTACGGCTGGGGTGCGCGGCAGCTGACCGTGGCCCCGGACGGCACGGTGCTGCCGTGCCCGGCGGCGTCGGCGATCACGACGCTTTTGCTTTCGTCCGTGCGGGACACGCCGCTGGCCGAGATCTGGTACCACTCGTCGTCGTTCAACGCCTACCGCGGCGAGGAGTGGATGACCGAGCCCTGCCGCACGTGCGACCGTCGCGAAATCGACTTCGGCGGCTGCCGCTGCCAGGCGTTCCTGCTCACCGGCGACGCCGCGGCCACGGACCCGGTGTGCTCGCGCTCGCCGCGGCGTTCCTCGGTCGATCTGATCCTGAGCCGTCCTCCGGTGGCTGATTTGGTCATGCGCCGGTGAAGGTGATCCTGCTCGGCACCGCGGCGGGCGGCGGGTGTCCACAATGGAACTGCGCCTGCCGCCTCTGCACGTCCGGGCTGGTGCCGCGCACGCAGGACTGCGTCGCGATCAGCGCGGACGGCACCGGCTGGTACCTGCTGAACTGCTCGCCGGACATCCGGGCGCAGATCCTCGGGACGCCGGAGCTGCGGGCCGGGCCGGGGCCACGTGAGATCCCGCTGCGCGGGGTGCTGCTGACGGACGCCGAACTCGACCACGCGCTGGGCCTGCTGATGCTGCGCGAATCGGGCGGGCTCCCGGTGTGGGCGCCACCGGCGGCGCTGTCCGCGCTGTCGCCGTTCCGGGCCGTTCTGGACGGCTACGGCGGCTGGACGTGGTCGTCCGTTGTGGACATTCCCGGGTTGCGGATCGAGGTGCTGCCGGTGAGCGACAAGCGGCCGAAGTACGCCACTGCTCCAGTTGAGGGCCCCTGGGTGGTCGCCTACCGGATTTCGGACCCGGCGACCGGCGGGGTGCTGGTGTACGCGCCGTGCCTGCGGAGCCGGCCTGCCGGGTTTGACGAGTTCGTCGCGGACGCTTCTCTCGTCCTGCTGGACGGGACGTTCTACGCGCCGGACGAGATGGCCGGCGTCGGCGGGCCGGACCAGCTCGCGATGGGCCACCTGCCGATCACGGCGAGCCTGCCCCTGATCGACGGGCGGCGGTGGGCGTTCACGCACGTCAACAACACGAACCCGGTGCTGGACCCGGCGTCGGCCGAGCACGCCGCCGTGCTGGCGGCAGGTGCCTCGCTGCCGCCGGACGGCACGACGTACGTGCTTTAAGCCGTTGACAGCGGTGATTGGCTGGAGCCATGTGCCTCCCGGTGACCGCTCATCGCCGATCGCCGATGAGCGACCCGCACCGGCCTGACGCGCCCTTCCGCCGGCCGGCCGCCGCGCGACTGCCGCGTCCTCCCCGGCCGGAGCCGCTCCCGTGACCGCGTCACTCCTCGCCCCGCTGCGGGCAGCTCCGTTCCGCGCCCTCGTCGCCGGCCGGAGCCTGGCCCAGTTCGGGAACGCGGTCGCACCCTTCGCGCTCGCCTTCGCCGTGGTCGATCTCACCGGGTCCGCCGTCGATCTCGGGATCGTCGTCGGGGCTCGTTCGCTCGCGAACGTGCTTCTGCTGCTGTTCGGCGGGATGCTGGCCGATCGGCTCCCCCGGTCCGTCATCCTGCAGGGCACCGAAACCGCCGCCGCCCTCACCCAGGCCGTCGTGGCCGCGAGTGTCCTTTGTGGATTCGCTTCGATCCCGCTGCTGGCCGGGCTCGGGTTCGTCAACGGCGCCGTCTCGGCCATCTCGCTGCCCGCGGCCGCTTCCCTCACGCCGTCGACCGTGCCCGGTTCGCTGCTCACCCAGGCGAACGCCCTGGTCCGGCTGCTTTCGAACACCGGCCGCATCGCCGGGGCCGGGCTGGCCGGCGTGCTCGTCGCCTTCGCCGGCTCCGGGTGGGCCCTCGCCGCGAACTCCCTGCTCTTCCTCGCCGCCGCGCTCGCGTACCGGCGGATCCGGCTGCCGCGCGGGGAACGCCTGCCCGGCAGCCGTCCGCTCGCCGAGCTCGCCGAAGGCTGGCGGGAGTTCCGCGCGCGGGCGTGGGTGTGGCTGGTGGTGCTGCAGTTCATGATCGTCAACGCGGTGACCGCCGGTGCGCTGCTGGTGCTCGGCCCGCTCGTCGCCGACGACACCTTCGGCCGCACCGGCTGGGGGCTCGCGCTGGCCGGGCAGACCGCGGGATCGCTGGTCGGCGGCGTCCTCGCCGCCCACTGGCAGCCGCGACGGATGCTCTTCACCGGCGTCGCGGTGGTCATGGCCGGGGCGCTGCCGATGCTGGCCCTCGGCCGGACGCCGTACCTGCTGCCGCTGCTGGCCGCGATGTTCCTCTCGGGCGTCGCCCTCGAACAGTTCTCCGTCGCGTGGGACGTGTCGCTGCAGGAGAACATCCCGCCGGACAAGCTCGCCCGCGTCTACTCCTACGACATGCTCGGGTCGTTCGTCGCGATGCCGATCGGCCAGCTCACCGCGGGCCCGCTGGCCGAACACGCCGGCCGGTCGGCGACGCTCGCCGGGGGCGCGGCCCTGGTCGTCGTCGCGACGGCGCTCGTGCTGTGCAGCTCGCAGGTGCGGGGGCTGGTCCGCCGGGCGCCGGCCGGCTCGGACGCGCCGGGCTAGCTCCGGCCGGCCCACGCTGGGGCACCGGGCCGCGCCCGGCTACCGCCCCACGCGGGGGCACCGGGCCGCGCCCCCGCTACCGGCCTACGCGCGGTCCGGACGTCAGGTCGCGGTGGCCGTCGAGGCGCCACCAGCTCTCCAGCGTCTCGCGCAGGGCCTTCAGCAGTTCACCGCCGGTCTCCAGCGGGACCAGCGCCGCCCTGCCGTCGTCCACCCGCAGCGCGGCGGACAGCCGGTCGCCCTGCTCGATCAGGCCGACGACCACCCGCATCGGCTCCCCGGTGACGTCGACGGTCGGGATGACACGTTCGTACCGCCAGCCTGGAGCGTTCACCCGGCCGACAGTGGCACAGCTTCCCGCACTCCGGTCCGGGTTTCACCCTCACGTGTGGTCAAGCGGGCGCCCAGGGCCGCACTTCCTCCAGCAGCTTCGCCACGGCCAGCACGAGGTCGTCCGAGTGCCGCGGCCCGACGATCTGCAGGCCGACCGGCAGCCCCGCCGACGTGCGCCCGGCCGGCACGCTGATCGCCGGCTGCTGGGTCATGTTGAACGGGTACGTGAACGGCGTCCACTCCGGCCACTCGCTCAGCCCGCTGCCCGGCGGCACGTCGTGCCCGGCCTCGAACGCCGCGATCGGCAGGGTCGGCGTGATCAGCACGTCGTAGCGGGTGTGGAACTCGCCCATCCGGATGCCCAGCGCGGCGCGCTCGGCGGTCGCGTCGAGGTAGTCGCTCGCCGTCCACTTCTCGCCGAGTTCCCAGACCCGGCGCAGACCGGGGTCGGTCCGCTCCCCGGACCCGGGCGGGAACGAGTCCAGCAGCTTCGCCGCCCCCGAGGACCACAGGACGTCGAACGCCGGCTTCGGGTCGGCGAACCCGGGGTCGGTCTCTTCGATGTGCAAGCCGGCGTCGCCCAGCGCGCGGACCGCGCCGGCGACGATCCCGGCCACCTCGGGGTCGACGTCGACGTAGCCGAGCGTCGGCGAAAACGCGGCGATCAGCCCGCGCACGTCCCGCCGGACGGCCTCGCGGAACGACCCCGCCGGCGGCGCCAGCGCGGCCGGGTCGCGGTGGTCGGGCAGGGACAGCACGTCCAGCAGCAGCGCGGTGTCGTCCACCGACCGCGCCATCGGCCCGGCGTGCGAGAGCGGGCCGAACGGGCTCGCCGGGTAGAGCGGGATCCGGCCGTGGGTGGGCTTCAGCCCGACGATGCCGCAGAACGACGCCGGGATCCGCACCGAGCCACCGCCGTCCGTGCCGACCGACAGCTCGCCCATCCCCGCCGCGACGGCCGCGGCGCTGCCGCCGCTCGACCCGCCCGCCGTCTTCGACGGGTCGGCCGGGTTGCGCGTGATGCCGCACAGCGGGCTGTCGGTGACGCCCTTCCAGCCGATCTCGGGCGTGGTCGTCTTGCCCAGCAGCACCAGGCCGGCCTCGCGCATCCGCGCGGCGACCGGGCTGTCGACGTCCCACGGCTGGTCCGGGTCGATGCTCTTCGAGCCCCGGACGGTCGGCCAGCCCTGGGTGAGGAACATGTCCTTGATCGACGACGGCACGCCGTCGAGCCACCCGATCGGGTTACCGTCCCGCCAGCGGACCTCGGACGCCTTCGCCTGCTCCAGCGCGCGATCGGCGTCGACGAGGCAGAAGGCGTTGCACTCGCCGTCCCGGGCTTCGATGGCCTGCAGGGCGTTCTGCGTCGCCTCGACCGGCGAAAGCTCACCGGTCGCGTAGGCGGCGACGAGCTCGCTGGCGGTCAGCATCCTGTCGTTCATCCGGCTCCCTGGTTCCCCGACGGCACGTACCCGAGCGTCTTGTCGACGACATTGCGCAGCGGCTCCCCAGCGCGCCAGCGGCGGAAGTTTTCGGTGAACACCTCGACCAGCGTGGTCCGCCAGCCGACGAAGTCCCCGGACATATGCGGCGAGATCAGCACGTCCGGCAGGGTCCACAGCGGGCTTTCGGCCGGCAGCGGCTCGGTGTCGAAGACGTCGAGCGCGGCCCCGGCGATGGCCTTGCTTTCGAGTGCCGCGACCAGGTCGGAGGTGACGACCAGCTCGCCCCGGCCGACGTTGACGAACCGCGCCGACGGCTTCATCGCGGCAAACGCCCGCGCGTCGAACATGCCCTTGGTGTGCTCGGTCAGCGGCGCGACCGCGACGACGTAATCGGCGTGCGGCAGGATTTCGGTGAGCCGCGCGGACTCGTGCACGACGCCGAAGTCGGGGTCGCCGGTACGCGCCCGGCGCCCGGCGCCGCTCACCCGCATCCCGGCCGCGCGCAGCAGCCGCGCGATGGCCCGGCCGATCGGCCCGGTGCCGACGACCACCACCTCGCGCCCGGCGATCCGCTCGCTTTCGCGGTGCAGCCAGCGGCCCTCGCGCTGCAGGTCGCGCGAGCGCGCGAAGTCCTTCGCGAAGGCGAGTACGACGCCCAGCACGTACTCCGCGATGGCGTCGTCGAAGACGCCCCGCGAGTTCGTCAGGACCACGTCGCTCTCCCGCAGCCCCGGGAACAGCACGGGGTCGACCCCCGCGCTGGCGATGTGCAGCCAGCGCAGCCGGTCGGCCGCGTGCCACGCGCCGGGCACGGCCGTGGAGAGGAAGTCGTAGACGAAGAGGGCGTCCGCCCCGGACAACGCTTCGGCAAGGCCCGCCGCGTCCGTGTAACGCACGACCGCCCCGGATTCGACAGCACGCATGTCCGGTGGGCGGGACTCGCCGCAGAGCACGGCCAGGACGGGAGCTTCCCGGTGTTCCGAGGCGATCACGTTGACACGGTAAAAGTCACTCGTATGATTGTCAACAATCCGAGGAACGACCCCCGGAGCACCGGACGTGTCACACACAGACGTATTCCGGAGGCTGAGCCTTGGATTTCGACTTCCTGGCGTTCGACGGCCCGCTGGCGCAACGCGGCATCGGCGTCATCGCCCCCTTCGACCTCGCGCTGGAGCGCGAGCTCTGGCGCTGGGTGCCGATGGAGGTGTCCCTCCACCTCGCCCGCACGCCGTACGAGCCCGTGCCGGTCAGCATGGAGATGGCCCGCCTGGTCAGCGACAGCCACCACCTGGCCGGCGCGACCCGCGACGTGCTGCACGTCGAGCCCGAGGTCGTCGCCTACCTCTGCACGTCGGGCAGCTTCGTCAACGGCGTCGACTACGAGCGCTCGCTGACCAAGGCGATCTGCGACGCCGGCGCGCCGGACGCCGTCACCACCTCGGGCGCGCTCGCCGAAGTGCTACACCAGCTCGACCTCCACCGCGTCTCGGTGCTCACGCCCTACGACGCCGACCTGACCGCCGCCCTGCACGGCTTCCTCGCCGAACTGGACGTCACGACCGTCGCCAGCGACCACCTCGGCCTGGGCGGCGGCATCTGGAAGGTCAGCTACCGGACCATCGCCGAGCGCATCCTCGCCGCCGACCACGGCGACGCCGAAGCGATCTTCGTCAGCTGCACCAACCTCCCCACCTACGACCTGATCGAACCGCTGGAAGCCGCGCTCGGCAAGCCGGTACTCACCGCCAACCAGCTGACGATGTGGGCGTGCCTGCGCCGGATGCACCTCCCCATCGTCGGACCCGGGAGGTGGCTCCGTGACGTGTCGTGAAGGTTTTCCTTGACCTTCCCTCTAGGATTGTCGACAATTTGCGTCCCCTCCGGAGGTTCCGTGACCACCATCGGTTTCATCTACCCCGACCACGCGGCCGAAGACGACTACCCGCTGGCCGAGCAGCTGCTCGGCGGCATGGCCGTCGACGAGGGCGACATCCGGCTGGCGGTCGAGCACATCTACGGCACCGACAAGCACGCGGTGGCCGAGCTGCTCGACCTCGGCAGCGAGGCCCGCCTCGCCGACGGCGCCGCCCTCCTCGCCAAGCACGAACCCGACGCGGTCATCTGGGCGTGCACCAGCGGCAGCTTCGTCTACGGCTGGGAGGGCGCCCGCGACCAGGCCGACCGCCTCGCCGCCGTCGCCGGTGTCCCGGCCTCCAGCACCTCCTTCGCGTTCGTGCACGCCGCGCGCGCCCTGGACGTCAAGCGGGTCGCCGTCGCCGCCAGCTACCCGGACGACATCGCCCGGCTGTTCGTGGACTTCCTGAAGGCCGGCGGCATCGAGGTCGTCTCGATGGCCAGCGCGGACATCGTCACGGCGGCCGAGGTCGGCGCGATGAGCCCGGAGGCCGTCGTCGAGCTCGCCGTGAGCCACGACCACCCGGACGCCGAAGCGGTGCTCGTGCCGGACACCGCCATGCGCACCCTCGGCGAGATCAACGCGGTGGAAGCCGCGCTGGGCAAGCCCGTGCTGACCGCCAACCAGGTCACGGTCTGGGAGGGCCTGCGCCTGACCGGCCGGCACCGGCTCGTCCGCTCGCTCGGCGCGCTCTTCCGGCACCAACCGCGCGGGAGCGCCTGACATGGCCCTGCCACCGGGCATGCTGCCCGAGATCGAACCGGTGAGCCGCGAGTCGACGGCCGCCGTCATCGCGCGCCAGCTGCGTGACGCGATCATGACGGGCGCCCTCCCGCCCGGGACCCAGCTCGGCGAGAGCGAGCTGGCCGCGCGGTTCCAGGTGTCACGGGGGCCGCTCCGGGAAGCCATGCAGCACCTGGTGTCCGAAGGGCTGCTGCGCAGCGAACGGCACCGCGGGCTGTTCGTGATCGACCTCGAGCCGGGCGACGTCTACGACATCTACGCCGCCCGTTCGGCGATCGAGCGAGCCGCCATGCTGCGCGCCCTGCGCGGCGGCGACCGCGACCGGATCGCGGACCTGCTCGAGCAGACCGTCACCGAGATGGCGACCGCGGCGAGCGAGGACGACCCCAGCGCGCTCTCCACGGCGGACCTGAAGTTCCACGAGGCCCTCATCAACGCCTCCGGCAGCAAGCGGCTCGTGCGGATGGCCCGGACGCTGCTGATCGAGACGCGGATGTGCCTGACGGCGTTGCAGAGCACATACCAGCGGGTCGAGGAGCGCGTGGAGGAGCACACGAAGCTGATCCAGGCGCTTCGGGACGGCGACGAGGAGACGGCGCTGACGCTCCTCGAGGCCCATATGGAGGACGCGGTCCAGCGGCTCGCGCCGGGCACGAGCTTGACGGACGGGCAAGCCCCGCCGGTGCCGTGATCGCAGGGACGACACGCGTGATTGGACGGTCGACACGCGTGATTGGGAGGTCGACTCGCGTACCGGAGTGGACGACACGCGTGACCGGAACCCGACCTCGCGTGATTGGGGACGGAACTCGCGTGATTGGGGACGGAAGGTGCGGGTGGGGCGGGGCGGGTCAGTGGGCATGGCGGGGTCCCAGGACCGGCTGGCCCGCTCGGCCGTCGCGGTAGTCGGGGGACCAGGGAAGCGGCCCTGGGCGTCCGCGTGGACCAGTTGCAGCGCACGGATTTCCGGGCCGTACAGCGCCGCCGCGAAGACCAGGTGCACCGACGGCTCCGTGAGCTCGACGACCTCGACCAGCGGGCCGTCGGGCAGCGGGATGCGTTCGCCCGCCGTGGGTGGTGAGCCGCGCAGGACGTGGGCGGCCAGGGAGTTCAGCAAGCCGCCGGCCGCGAGGGCCGGGAGGCCGGTCACCACCAGCTCCGGCAAGCCGTACCCGCTCAGGCCGATCGTGTAGGCCCACGGCGGGTACGGCCCGGTTCCCTCCACTCCCTGCACCAGCCAGCCCCGCTCGGCCACGCCGCCGCGAAGCCGTTCCAGGTAACCGGGTCTGTCCCGGTTCTCGCACTCGAAGCACATCGGTGTCTCCTCCCCCTCGGTGGGCTCGGGAACCACCGTGCCGGAGGGCACCGACAAAAACTCAGCCCAGCGCTTCGGCCACCGCCGTGCCGAGCCGTTCTGTGGTATCCGTGCCGCCGAGGTCGGGCGTGCGCACGCGGCCCTCGTCGAGCACCCGGTCCACCGCGGTGCGGATCGCTTGCGCCGCAACGGTTTCACCCAGGTGTTCGACCAGCATCGCGGCCGCCAGGATCTGCGCCACGGGGTTGGCGATCCCCTGCCCCGCGATGTCCGGAGCGCTCCCGTGGACCGCCTCGAACATCGACGGGAATTCACCCGATGGGTTGATGTTGCCGGACGGTGCCATGCCGAGCCCGCCGGTGATCGCGGCCGCGAGGTCGCTGAGGATGTCGCCGAAGAGGTTCGACGCCACCACGACGTCGAGCCGGTCCGGCGCCTGGACCATCCGCGCCGCCAAGGCATCCACGTGCATCTGTTCACTGTGGACATCGGGATACCCGGCGGCCACCTCGGCGAAGATCTCGTCCCAGAAGGGCATCGAGTGGATGAGCCCGTTGGACTTCGTCGCCGAGCACACGCGGGAAGACCGCGTCCGCGCCAGTTCGAACGCGTACCGGATGATCCGCGTGACGCCGACACGCGTGAAAACCGACTCCTGCAGCACGAATTCGTCCGGCCGGCCGGCGTTGTGCCGCCCGCCGATCGCCGAGTACTCCCCTTCGGAGTTCTCCCGGACGATGACCAGCTCCAGCTCCTCGGCCTTCCGCCCGGTCAGCACGGACGTCGTGCCCGGCAGCAGCCGCACCGGGCGCAGGTTGACGTACTGCTGGAACGCCCGCCGCAGCGGGATCAGCAGGCCCCACAGGGAAACGTGGTCCGGCACGCCGGGGAAGCCGACCGCGCCGAGCAGGATCCCGTCGAACGCCGACAGCTGCGAAACGCCGTCGTCCGGCATCATCGACCCGAGCCGCGCGTACCGCTCGCAGCTCCAGTCGAACTCGGTCCACTCCAGCGAAAAGCCGAACCGCGCGGAAGCCCGGTCGAGGACCTTGCGGGCCTCGACCGTGACGTCCACGCCGATCCCGTCGCCCGGGATGCTCGCCAAGCGGTACGCACTCACAGGGCGACCGCGATGTACTTGGTCTCCAGGAACTCGTCGATGCCGACCGAGCCGCCTTCGCGACCCAGCCCGGACTGCTTGATCCCGCCGAACGGCGCCGCCGGGTTCGACACGATGCCCTGGTTGAGCCCGATCATGCCGGCCTCCAGCGCTTCCGAAACCCGCAGCGCGCGCTTGAGGTCGCTGGTGAAGAGGTAGGAAACGAGCCCGAACTCGGTGTCGTTCGCCTTCGCCACGGCCTCTTCTTCGGTGTCGAACGGCGTGATCGGGGCGACCGGACCGAAGATCTCCTCGTGCGTCAGCCGCGCATCCTGCGGGACGTCGGTGAGCACCGTGGCCTGGTAGAAGTGGCCCGGCCCGTCGACGGCCGAGCCGCCGGTGAGCACCTTCGCGCCGCGGTCGGTGGCGTCCTTGACCAGCTCGGTCACCTTGTCGACGGCCTTGTCGTCGATCAGCGGGCCGACCACGACGTCCTTCTCGGTGCCGCGGCCCATCGGCAGGGCCCGCATGCGCTCGGTCAGCCGCCGCGCGAACTCCTCGACGACGCCGCGGTGCACGTAGAACCGGTTCGCCGCGGTGCAGGCCTCGCCGATGTTGCGCATCTTCGCCTGCATCGCGCCGTCGATGGCCGCCTCCATGTCCGCGTCGTCGAAGACAAGGAACGGCGCGTTGCCACCCAGCTCCATCGACGTCCGCAGGATCTTGTCGGCGCACTGTTCGAGCAGCTTGCGGCCGACGCCGGTCGAACCGGTGAAGGAGAGCTTGCGGGCGCGGCCGTCGCGGATCAGCGGCTCCATCACGCCACCGGAGTCGCTCGTCGTGACGACGTTGAGCACGCCTTCGGGCAGCCCCGCTTCGGCGAGGATGCCGGCCAGCGCGAGCATCGACAGCGGTGTCTGGGCGGCGGGCTTGATCACCGAGGTGCAGCCCGCGGCGATCGCCGGGCCGATCTTGCGCGTGCCCATCGCCATCGGGAAGTTCCACGGCGTGATGAGCAGCGTCGGCCCGACCGGCTGCTTCGTGATGAGGAACCGGCCCGCGCCGTTCGGGGCGGTCGCGTAGCCGCCGTCGATGCGGACGGCCTCTTCGGCGAACCAGCGGAAGAACTCGGCGGCGTAGGCGATCTCGCCCTTCGACTCGGCGAGCGGCTTGCCCATTTCCAGGGTCATCAGCAGCGCCAGTTCCTCCTGGCGCTGCATCAGCAGCTCGTAGGCGCGGCGCAGGATCTCGCCGCGCTCGCGGGGGGCCATCTTCGCGAAATCGGCCTGCGCCGCGACGGCGGCGTCCAGCGCCGCGACACCGTCCGACGGCGAGGCGTCGGCGACGTGGCACAGCTGTTTGCCGGTGGCCGGGTCGACCACGGGAAAGGTCTTGCCGTCCTGGGCGGCGACCCACTTGCCGCCGATGAACAGTTCCTTGCCGACCGCCTCGACGACGCCGGACTCGGTGCTCGCGCTCATCCCGACTTGCTCCTCACGTGTTGTCCCGAGGGCCATGCTATGGATATTGTCAACAATCGACAACCCGCTCGAACCGACCGAGGAGCACGCTGTGGCCCAGCTCTCTCCGCTGCTCAAGCAGGCAACGCCCGTCGTGGTCGACCACGGTGAAGGGGTTTACCTCTACGACGTCGAGGGCAAACGCCACCTCGACTTCACCGCCGGCATCGGCGTCACGAGCACCGGCCACTGCCACCCCCACGTCGTGCGGGCCGCACAGGAGCAGATCGGCAAGCTCGTCCACGGCCAGTACACGACGGTCATGCACAAGCCGCTCCTCGAGCTGACCGAGCGCCTCGGCGCGGTCCTGCCGAGCGGGCTCGACTCGCTCTTCTACGCGAACTCGGGCAGTGAAGCCGTCGAAGCGGCGTTGCGGCTTTCGCGACAGGCGACGAAACGCCCGAACGTCATCGTCTTCCAGGGTGGCTTCCACGGCCGGACGGTCGCCGCCGCGACCATGACGACGTCCGGGACGCGGTTCAGCGCCGGCATCGGCCCGCTGATGGCCGGCGTGCACGTCGCGCCGTTCCCGTACGCCTACCACTACGGCTGGGACGAGCAGACGGCGACGAAGTTCGCCCTGCGCGAGCTCGACTACCTCTTCCAGACCGTCTGCGCGCCGAACGAAACCGCCGCGTTCTTTGTCGAACCCGTGCTGGGCGAGGGCGGGTACGTCCCGGCGAACACCGAGTTCCTGGCGGGCCTGCGCGAGCGCGCCGACCGGCACGGCATCCTGCTCGTCGTCGACGAGATCCAGACCGGCTTCGGCCGCACCGGGAAGTTCTGGGGCCACGACCACTTCGACGTCTCCCCCGACATCGTCCTCATCGCGAAGGGCCTGGCGAGCGGCTTCCCGCTGTCCGGCATCGCCGCTTCCCAGGAGCTGATGGCGAAGGCTTTGCCGGGATCGCAGGGCGGGACGTACGGCGGCAACGCCGTTTCGTGCGCCGCCGCGATCGCGACGCTCGAAGTCATCCAGCAGGAGAACCTGGTCGAAAACGCCGCCGAGCGCGGCCGCCAGCTCCTCGAGGGCGCGCGGGTGATCGCGGACAAGACGCCGTCGATCGGCGAGGTGCGCGGGCTCGGGCTGCTGGTCGGCTCGGAGTTCAGCACCGACGGCGGCGAGCCCGACACGGCCACCGCGCAGGCCGCCCAGCAGGCGGCGGCGAAGAACGGGCTGCTGCTGCTCACCTGCGGGCCGTACATGAACGTCGTCCGCATGGTGCCGCCGCTGGTCGTCACCGCCGAGCAGGTCGACGACGCGCTGCGGATCTGGGGCGACGTCGTCGCCTCGGTCACGGGGAGCTGAGCGTGGCCCGGTACATCACGATCACCCTCGACAAGCGCGGTGTCTCCTGCCGCGCCCGGCTGCTGGACGACGAAGCACCGCGGACCTGCAAAGCGGTCTGGGACGCGTTGCCGCAGAGCGGTTCCGCCTACCACGCGAAGTACGCGCGCAACGAGGTCTACACGCTCGTGCCGCCGTTCGCGGAACCCAAGCCCGGCCGGGAGAACCCGACGATCACGCCGATCCCCGGCGACGTCGTCTATTTCGGTTTCGAGGCTTGGGAAATCGGCAACCCGGCGTACGGCTACGACGAAGACAGCGAGGCGCACAGCGACCAGGGCGCAACCGACCTGGCGATCTTCTACGGCCGCAACAACCTGCTGATCAACGGCGACGCGGGCTGGGTGCCCGGCAACGTGTTCGCCACGATCGAAGAGGGCCTGGCCGAGATGGCGGCGGCCGCACAGGACCTGTGGCTGCGGGGTGTCGAGGGCGAGACGCTCTCGTTCGCCCGCGCCTGACGCCGGAACCTCGAGCCCGGCCGCGGGGAAACCACGGCCGGGCCGGGTTCAGCCGAGCGCGGTCAGCTGCTCGAAATCCTCGTCGGAGAGCGTCACGTCAGCGGCCGCGCAGTTTTCTTCCAGGTGCGGGATCGACGACGTCCCCGGGATCGGGATCACGACCGGCGAACGGTGCAGCAGCCAGGCGAGGGAGACCTGCGCGGGTGTCGCGCCGACGCCGGCCGCGACCTTGGCGAGCAGACCACCCGCCGTGGCGTGGTCACCGCGCGCGATCGGGAGCCAGGGGACGAACGCGATGCCTTCGCGCTCGCAATAGCGGAGCACGTCTTCGGACGCGCGATCGGTCAGGTTGTAGCGGTTCTGGACGCTCGCGATCGGGGCGATGGCTCGTGCCTCGGTCAGCTGCGCGACGCTGACCTCGGACAACCCGATCCGGGCGATCTTGCCCTCCTCCCGCAGCCGGGCGAGCGCGCCGATCTGGTCGGCGAGCGGCACCTGCGGGTCGAGCCGGTGCAGCTGCAGCAGGTCGAGGCGGTCGACGCGCAGGCGCCGCAGCGAAAGTTCCGCCTGCTGGCGGAGGTATTCCGGCCGGCCGAGCGGAACCCACTCGCCCCGGCTCGGGCGGGCGTGCCCGCACTTCGTCGCGATGAACAGCCCCGGATACGGGTGAAGCGCGTCGGCGAGCAGTTCTTCGTTCAGGCCCAGGTCGTAGGCGTCGGCGGTGTCGAAGAAGGTCACGCCGAGCTCCGCGGCGCGACGCGCGACCGCCGTGGCGCCGGCTTTCACGTGGTCCCATTCGGTGAGCCGCATGGCGCCGAAACCCAGCCGGTGCACGGAAAGGCCGTCTTCGAAGGTGTACGTCGAGGTCATGCCGGAAGCTTCGCCGCCGTCATCGTCACCCGCTAGAGATTTAGTCTGAGCTAAATCCACGGTTTCTACTCTGTGTGACCTGATAGCGCGAACAGAGCAGCTCGATTAGGCCGTTCGGGGATATGCGGACGGATCGAGCAACTTTAGGGTGATCGAACCTGACCACTGGGGTCGGCACGTCGAGGCGTCGGGACTAGGAGAAGACGAGCCACATGAACATCGAAACGGCGTTGAAGGAAGCCCTTTCCATCTCGGGCGCGGTGGGAGCCGCCCTGGTCGACTACGAAAGCGGGATGGCGCTCGGGACATTGGGCGGCGGCGACTGGCTGGACCTGGACACCGCGGCCGCGGGCAACACCGAAGTCGTCCGGTCCAAGCTGCGGGTGATCTCCGCCCTCCGGCTCAACGACGAGATCGAGGACATCCTCATCACGCTGGGCCATCAGTACCACCTGATCCGCCTGCTGAGGCCGGCCAAGGTCGACTCCGCGCTGTTCCTCTACCTCGTCCTGGACCGGGAACGGGCCAACCTCGCGCTGGCGCGGCACTACCTGAAGAACATCGAAGCCGAGCTGGTCGTGTGACGGAGATGCCGGCCGAGGTACCCGGCCCCCCGATCCCCCTGCCGACGCGCAGGCAAGGCGCGGCCCAGAGTTTCCCGCCACCGCAGAAGGTCCAGCCGTCCCACCCCGAGGCCGCGGCCGTGGCCAAGGCACTCCAGGAGATCCGCGACAAGGTCGACCGGGCCAACATCACCGGGCTCCTGCTGGCAAGCCGCGACGGCCTGCTGCTGGCCAGCGACACGCAGGAAATCGAAGACGACAGCGTGGCGGCCATGGCGGCCGCCGCCGTCGGGCTCGCCACGAGGTTCATCGGCCAGGCCGGCCTGGGCGAGGCACGGGGAGCGATGTTCCAGGGCTCTCTCGGGCACGTCTGCGTCTTTCCCGTGCAGGGATCCATCCTGTTGGTTCTGTTCGCCCGGCCGGACACGACCATGGGCCTGTTCAACGTCGTCGCCCGGCAGGCGCTGACACTGCTCCAAGACGCCCTGACCACGGCGAACTGACTACCAGGCCTCCTCCGCGCCGAAACGTGAAAATCCTTCATGGCGGCGTACCGCCGGTACGTACTACGCTGCGGTAACCACAGCGACGGCGCGGAGGAGACACTGCCGATGGGCGACGTGGCAACACGGCTGGCCGAGATCGTCGGGGACAAGAACCTGCTCACGGGCGAGGCGATCTCGGAGGACTACGCGCACGACGAGGCACTGACGGCGGAGCCGCAGAAGCCTGCGTACGTCGCGAAGCCGGCAACGGCCGAAGAAGTCGCGGAGCTGCTGAAAGCCGCTTCGGAGCACAACGTCCCCGTGACGGCCCGCGGATCCGGCAGCGGGCTTTCCGGGGCGGCCCGGCCGCAGGAAGACGGCCTGCTGATCTCGTTCGAACGGATGAACGCGGTCCTCGAAGTCGACACCGGCAACCACGTCGCCGTCGTCCAGCCCGGGGTGACCCTCGCCGAGCTCGACGCCAAGACCGCCGAAGCCGGGCTGAGCTACACCGTCTACCCCGGTGAGCTGAGCGCCAGCGTCGGCGGGAACGTCGGGACCAACGCCGGCGGGATGCGGGCCGTCAAGTACGGCGTCACCCGCAACAACGTGCTCGGCCTGCAGGCCGTGCTGCCGACCGGCGAGATCATCCGCACCGGCGGCAAGACGTCGAAGATCTCCACCGGCTACGACCTCACGCAGCTGATCATCGGCTCCGAGGGCACCCTCGCGCTGGCCACCGAAGTCACCGTGAAGCTGTACCCGCGGCTGGCCCACGGCGCCACGGTGCTCGCCCCCTTCGGCGACTTCGACCAGGTGATGGCCGCGGTGCCGGCGGTCCTCTCCAGCGGGCTCGCGCCGCACATCCTCGAGTACATCGACAACATGACGATGGCCGCCATCGTCTACAACGAGAAGCTCGAGCTCGGCGTCCCGGACAAGATCCGCGAGACGTGCGAGGCGTACCTCGTGGTGGCGCTGGAGAACCGCGAAACCGGACGCCTCGAGGAGGACGTCGAGACCGTCGGCGAGCTGCTCGGCGAACTCGGCGCGGCCGATGTCTACGTCCTCGACGGCGGTGCCGCGCGCAAGCTCATCGAGGCCCGCGAGAAGGCTTTCTGGACCGCGAAGGCCGTCGGCGCCGACGACGTGATCGACGTCGTGGTGCCGCGGACCGCTATGCCGCAGTTCATCACGAAGGCACGCGAGCTGGCGATGGCCGCCGGCGGCGGCGCGCTCGGCTGCGGGCACGCCGGTGACGGCAACGTCCACCTCGGGATCTTCTGCAAGGACCCCGCGGCGCGCAAGAAACTGCTCACCGGCATCTTCGCGTACGCCATGGAACTCGGCGGCGCGATCTCCGGCGAGCACGGCCTCGGCCGCACCAAGGCCGGCTACCACTCCGAACTCGAAGACCCGGCGAAGATCGAGCTGATGCGCCGGATCAAGCAGAGCTTCGACCCCGCCGGGATCCTCAACCCCGGCGTTCTCTTTCCCGAAGGAACCGCATGAGTGAGATGAACGGCGCCCAGTCCCTGATCAGCACGCTGGTCGACGCCGGTGTCGAGGTGTGCTTCGCCAACCCCGGCACGTCGGAGATGCACTTCGTCGCCGCGCTCGACACCGTTCCCGAAATGCGGGGCGTGCTCGCGCTGTTCGAAGGCGTCGTCACCGGTGCGGCCGACGGGTACGCGCGGATCGCCGGCAAGCCCGCCGCGACACTGCTGCACCTCGGCCCCGGCCTGGGCAACGGCCTGGCGAACCTGCACAACGCGCGTCGCGCGAACACGCCGGTCGTCAACGTCGTCGGCGACCACGCGACCTACCACAAGCAGTACGACGCACCGCTGGAGTCGGACATCGAAGCCGTCGCGGGCTCGCTGGAAGGCTGGGTGCGCCGCTCGGAGCACACCAAGGACGTCGGGGCGGACGCCGCCGCCGCGGTCGCCGCCGCGCAGGACGCGCCCGGCCGCGTCGCCACGCTGATCCTGCCCGCGGACGCTTCGTGGGGCGAGGGCGGCGAGACCTGCGCGCCGATTCCGCCGCGCATGCCGCAGGCCGTCGACGCCACGACTGTCAAGGACATCGCCGCGGTGTTCGGCACCGGCGAACCGGTCGCGCTGCTCGTCGGCGGCAGCGCGTGCCGCGAGGAAGGCCTGCGCGCCGCCGGCCGCATCGGCGCCGCGACGGGCGCCAAGGTGTTCGTCGAAACGTTCCCGGCGCGCCTGGAGCGCGGCGCCGGGCTGCCGTCGATCGAGCGGCTCGGCTACCTCGCCGAGCAGGTCGCCTACCAGCTCGACGGGATCAAGCACGTCATCGTCGCGGGCACGAAGGCGCCGGTGTCGTTCTTCGCCTACCCGGGCAAGGCGAGCGATCTGGTGCCCGAAGGCGCCCAGGTGCACACGCTTGCGTCGGCCGGGCAGGACGTGACGCGGGCGCTGACCGAGGTCGCCGGCCTGGTCGCCGCGGACACCGAACCCGTGCTGGCTCCCGAGTCACGGCCGTCGCTGCCGAGCGGGCCGTTGACCCCGCAGAACTGGGTCGAGGTGATCGGGGCGCTGCTGCCGGAGAACGCGATCATCGCCGACGAGGCCAACACGTCCGGCCTGATGCTGCCGATGGCGACGGCCGGCGCGCCGCGGCACGACGTCCTGACGCTGACCGGCGGCGCGATCGGCTACGGCATGCCGGTGGCGACCGGGGCGGCCGTCGCGGCGCCGGACCGGCCGGTGCTGAACCTGCAGTCCGACGGCAGTGCGCTGTACACGATCTCGGCGCTGTGGACGCAGGCGCGGGAGAACCTGAACGTCACGACGGTGCTGCTCAACAACCGCGCGTACGCGATCCTCCGCCTGGAACTCCAGCGCGTCGGGGCGGCCTCGGGCGGCCCGAAGGCGAACGACCTGCTCGACCTTTCCCGGCCGGACATGGACTTCGTGAAGATCGCGGAGGGCATGGGCGTGCCCGCGTCCCGCGCGACCACCGCCGAAGAACTCGCCGAACAGCTGCAGCGGGCCTTCGCCGAGCCCGGCCCGCATCTCATCGATGCGGCGGTGCCGCCACTGCTCTGAACCGGACTATCCTCACGCGATGACCGAGGAGCACGCGAAGCGCGGAATCGACTTCGACAAGCCCAACGCGGCTCGCGTGTACGACTACTTGATCGGTGGCAAGCTCAACTACGCCATCGACCGGGAGTTCGCCGAGCGGATCCTCGAGGTGCGGCCGGAGGCCAGGGACCTGGCCCTGCTGAACCGGCGGTGGCTGCGCCGCGCCGTCCGGTTCGGTGCCGAGCAGGGCATCCGCCAGTTCCTCGACATCGGCTCCGGCATGCCGACCGTGGGGCACGTGCACGAAGTCGTCCAGGCGATCGACCCGGAAGCCCGCGTGGTCTACGTGGACAACGAGCCGGTCGCGGTCGCGCACAGCGAGATCGTGCTGAAGGACAACGAGAACGCGGAAATGGTGCAGGCCGACGCCGAGTTCCCGGACACCGTCCTCGAACACCCGACGACCGAGCGGCTGCTGGACTTCGGCGAGCCGGTGATGGTGATCATGGCGGCGTTCATCCACTTCATCCCGGACTCGCGGGACCCGGCCGGGCTGATCGCCGCCTACCTCGGCGCGCTGGTCCCGGGCAGTTGCCTGGCGCTGTCGTCGGGCACGTTCGAGGGACAGGGCGAAGAGGTCCGGCGAGCGGCGGAGATGTACCGGAACAGCGGCACCGACGTCGTCGCGCGGTCCCGGGCGGAACTGGGCGCGCTGGTGGACGGCTTCGAGCTCGTGCCGCCGGGGATCGTGTTCACCCCGGAGTGGCGGCCGGACGATCCCGGCCAGGTCGGGCCGCACCCGGAGCTGTCGAGCCAGCTGGCTCTGGTGGTCCGCAAGAACTAGGCATCCCCGGCTCCGGCTATTCTCGCGTCACACCTGACTCCGGGAGCGGCGGATGAGCGAAGACGAGTACGCGCGGCGGGGCATCGACCTCGACAAGCCCAACGCCGCGCGCGTGTACGACTACATCCTCGGCGGGCAGCTCAACTACGCCGTCGACCGGATGTTCGCCGAGCAGGTGCTGGCCGCGCAGCCGAACGCGCGTGAGCGGGCGCGGCTCAACCGGCAGTGGCTGCGCCGGGCCATCCGGTTCGGGATGGACCAGGGCATCCGGCAGTTCCTCGACATCGGCTCCGGCATGCCGACCGTGGGGCACGTGCACGAGGTGGCCCAGGCCGTCGACCCGACCGCCCGCGTCGTCTACGTCGACAACGAGCCGGTCGCCGTGGCGCACAGCGAGATCGTGCTGGAGGACAACGAGAACGCCGCGATGGTGCACGCCGACGCCGAGTTCCCCGACGACGTCCTCGAACACGACATCACCGAGATGATGCTGGACCTGGACCAGCCGGTGATGGTCGTGATGGCGCTGTTCGTGCACTTCATCCCGGACGAGCGCGACCCGGCCCGGCTGATCGCCGCCTACCGCGACGCGCTCGCGCCCGGCAGCTACCTCGCCCTGTCGTCCGCCACCTACGAGCAGCAGAGCGACGGAACGGCCCGCGCCGTCGCGATGTACCAGAAGAGCGCCAACCCGGTGACACCGCGCTCGGCCGACGAGCTCCGGGCCCTGGTCGACGGCTTCGAGATCGTCGACCCGGGCATCGTGTTCATCCCCGAGTGGCGGCCGGACGACCCCGCGGAAATGCCGCCCGACCCCGCGGAGTGCGGCGGCCTGGCGCTGGTGGCGCGCAAGAACTAGGCGGCGACCAGCGCCGGCGCGGTCCGCCGCTTCGGGACCAGCGCCGCCAGCAGCGCGCCCGCCAGTGCGGCGCCCGCCGCCACCGCGAACGTCGCGCGGAAGCCGGCCAGGGACGGCACCGCCAGCCCACCGACGCTGATCGTCAGCTGGGCCAGCATCGCCGCCATCACCGCGCTGGAGATCGCCGTGCCGACCGAGCGCATCAGGGAGTTCAGGCCGTTCGCCGACGCCGTTTCGGTGACCGGCACCGAACCCATGATCAGCGCGGGCATCGCCGCGTACGCGATGCCGACGCCGGCGCCGATGATCACCGACGCCGTGATCAGCTCGAGCGCGTTGTCCATCAGCACGATCGCGAACGCGTACCCGGCGGCGATCACCAGCGCGCCGCTCATCAGCGTCGGGCGCGGGCCGAACCGGGTGATGAGCCGCGCCGAAACCGGCGAAAGCAGCATCATCACCAGGCCGTTCGGGGCCAGGGTGAGACCGGACTCGACCATCGTCTGGCCCAGCCCGTAGCCGGTCGACGCCGGTGCCTGCAGCAGCTGCGGGAACGACAACGCCATGGCGTACAACGCGAAGCCGACCATGATCGACGCGAAGTTCGTGAACAGCACCGGGCGGCGGGCGGACACCCGCAGGTCGACCAGCGGATCGCGGCGGCGCAGCTGGTAGGCGCCCCACACGAGCAGGATGACGACGGCGGCCGCGGCCAGCCCGAGCGTCGGTGCGCTGGCCCAGCCCCACGTGCCGCCCTTGACCACCGGCAGCAGCAGGCAGAGCAGCCCGGCGGCCAGGCCGAACGCGCCGAAGTAGTCGAACGGCGCGGGCGTGCGCACCGACGACTCGGGCACCACGGTCATGATCAGCAGCGCGCACGCCAGCCCGAGCCCGGCAGCGGTCCAGAAGAGCGCGTGCCAGTCGGCGTTCTCGGCGACCACGGCCGCGACCGGCAGGCCGATGGCCCCGCCGACCCCGAGCGTCGCGCTCATCAGCGAGATCGCGCCGCCGACGCGTTCGGGCGGCAGTTCGTCGCGCATGATGCTGATGCCGAGCGGGATCACGCCCATCGCGCAGCCCTGCAGCCCGCGGCCGAGGATCTGGAACGCGAGCGCGCTCGTCGTCGCGGAGACGACCGAGCCGGCGATGAGCAGCCCGAGGCTGACGAGGATCATCCGCCGCTTGCCGTAGAGGTCGCCGAGCCGCCCGCTGACCGGGGTGATGACGGACGCGGCCAGCAGCGTCACGGTGACCACCCAGGACGCGTCGGCCGCCGGCACGTGCAGCAGCCGCGGGAAGACCGGGATCAGCGGCACGACCAGCGTCTGCATGAACGACGCGACGAGCCCGCACGAGGCGAGCACCACGACGATCGCGCGGCCGGACGGCGCGGAACGGGACACCACCACACCCCCAGTGGGTATTTAGTACGCATCATGCAACTTCGTGCACTGTACCTACGCACTGGGGGATTCCGGCCCGGGTGGTGCGCTCGTCACAACCAGGTGCGGACGCCTCCGTGGCCGGAGCAGGTGCCCGAGCGGTGCTGGCTGTAGCTGTAGGTGCCGTCCTTGCACAGGGCCGTCGCACCGGCGGGGTTGTCGCCGGGCCGGTGAATGCAGTTGCCGTCCGAGTTGCGGTAGTAGTCCGCCCCGCATTCGGCCGGCTTCGGCGCGGCCTGCGTGGTCGTCTTCGGCGCCGGGGGTTTCGGCGCCGTCGTCTTCGGGGCGGTCGTCTTCACCGCGGCCGGGGCCGTGGTGACCACCGGCGCTTCGGACGTCGCCGGCGCCGAAGCGGACGTTTCGACCGGAGCCGGCGTGGAATAGGTGGGCGTCGAATACGTCGACGACGTGGCCGGGAGAACACCGAGGTTCTCCTGCTGCTTCGGCGGCACCGAGCCGACTCCGCACCCGGTGACCAGGACACCTGCGAGCAGTACCGCACCGAGCTTCATCCGCACAATGACTCCTTGGCATGGCAAACCAATGTGGCGGATGTCGCGCGAATTCGGCCGGCCGTTACACCGGAAATGATTTCGGGAACCAATCGGTTGCGGTCCGGCAACGGGCGTAACGATTTCGCTGCCAGCGGATCAGGCAGCGAACTCCCCCCGCGCCTCCCTACCCTCGCGACCATGGAGCTCGTCGAGATCACCCCGCGCCTGCACCTCGTCCGGTACGCGTTCGGCCAGGCCTACCTCTGGCAGGACGACGACGGCCTGACGATGGTCGACGCCGGGATCGCCGGGTCAGCGGCCGACACCGCCGCCGCGATCCGAGCCGCTGGGCGGGCCCCCGGAGAGCTGCGCCGGCTCGTCCTCACCCACGCCCACGCCGACCACGCCGGCGCCGCCGCCGAGCTGCGCGCGTGGGGCGGGGTCGACGTCCTCGCACACCGGGCCGACGCTCCGGTGATCCGCGGCGACCGGCCCGCCGCGGAGCCCGTGCTGCTCGACTGGGAACGGCCGTTGTTCGAGCGGAACAGCCCCCAGGCCGGCGGGCTCACCGGCCCGCCGTGCGCCGTCGACCGCGAACTGCGGGACGGCGACGAGATCGCCTTCGGCGGTGGCGCGCGAGTGCTCGCCGTGCCCGGGCACACCGACGGCAGCATCGCCCTCCACCTCCCCCACCACGGCGTGCTGTTCACCGGCGACTCGGTCGCCCAGCTGGACGGCAAGGCCATCCCCGGCGTCTTCAACACCGACCGGGACAAGCTCCGGGAGTCCTTCGGCCGGCTCGCCGCGCTCGACGTCGAGATCGCGTGCTTCGGCCACACCGACCCCTTCACCCACGACGCCGGGAAGAAGCTGCGCGAAGCGGCCTAGATGTGCCGCAGCCGAAGCCGGCTGGCGCCGGCTTGTTGGCGGCCTCACGACCGAAGTGCCACTCCTGCTCGCTGCTGCCGCTCTTGGGCTGGAAGACGGCGATCTTCAGGTCGTCGAGCGCACCACCGTCGATGGCCAGGCTGCCGAGCCTAGACTCGACGTATGTCCTGGCTACGGCGGTACGCAGCCGAGCTCGCGGTGGCCGTCGCGGTGCTCGTCGGCTCGCTCTTCGCCGTGCTCAACGACGGTGCCAAGCCCGCCCACCACGCCGCGATCGGGTGGGTGCTCACGGTCCTCTGCTGCGCCGCCCTCTTCTTCCGGCGCCGGTACCCGCTGGGCGTCGCCGGGTTCGCGCTCGTCTGCTGCGCGCTCTACTACCCCCTCACCGATCCCGATGGTCTCGTCCTGCTCGCCTTCGCCTACGTGCTCTACAACGCCGCCGCGGCCGGGCGGATTCGCGGGGCCGCCCTGCTCGTCGTCGCCGCGATGGCCGGTGTCACGGCCGGCGAGCTCGGCTCGCGGACCGGGCGGCACGTCGACAACTTCGCGTTCTTCCTGATGACCGGCTGGTTCGTCGCCCTGGTCGCCGGGGGTGCCGTCGCGCACTACCGCGCCGAAGCCGAGCGGACCAAGGAGGCCGAGGCCCGGGCGCGCGCGACCGATGAACGCCTGCGCATCGCCCGCGAGCTGCACGACGTCCTCGGCCACCACCTCGCGCTGATCAACGTCCAGGCCGGCGCCGCGCTGCACCGCCGTGACCCCGGGCAGGCCGAAGAGGCGCTCGGGGCGATCAAGGACGCCAGCAAGACCGCACTCCAGGAGTTGCGCGCGACGCTCGGCATGCTCCGCGGGACCGGCGGCCCGAGCCTCCAGCGGGTGGCGGAGCTGGCCGAATCCGTCGGCGCGTCGGGGCTGACCGTGCGCACCGAGATCGACGGCGTCGCCCGGGAGCTGCCGCCGGACGTCGAGCACGCGGCGTTCCGGGTGGTCCAGGAGGCGCTGACGAACGTCGCCAAGCACGCCGGGGCGAACACCGTCGTCGTCCGGCTCGGCTACGGCGCCGACGAACTGACCGTGGCCGTCGACGACGACGGACGCGGCGGTGCGGCCCCGGCGGGCAACGGTATCCGCGGGATGGCCGAACGCGCGCGGGCACTCGGCGGCGAACTGACCGCGGCGCCGCGCGAAGACGGCGGCTACCGGGTGCGGGCCCGGCTGCCGGTGCGATGATGGGCCGATGATCCGGGTCCTGCTCGTCGACGACCAGCGGCTCGTCCGCGCCGGCTTCCGGTCCATTTTGGACGGGGAGGACGACATCACGGTCGTGGCCGAGGCCGCGGACGGGCGCGAGGCGCTGCAGGCCGCGCACGACCACCACCCCGACGTCGTGCTGATGGACATCCGGATGCCGGTGCTCGACGGCCTCGCCGCCACCCGGCACCTCCTCGAAGACCCGGGCGTGCACACCAAGGTCGTCATCCTCACGACGTTCGACCTGGACGAAGACGTCTACGGCGCGCTGCGGGCGGGCGCGAGCGGGTTCCTGGTCAAGGACACCGAACCCGAGGAGCTGATCCACGCCGTGCGCGTGGTCGCCCGCGGCGACGCGCTGCTGGCGCCGTCGATCACCCGGCGGCTGATCGCGGAGTTCGCCGCGCGCGGCACCCGCCCGGCGCCGTCCCCGGCGCTCGACCGGCTCACCGACCGCGAACGCGAGGTGCTGTCCCTGGTCGCGGCCGGGCTGTCGAACGACGAGATCGCGCGCGAGCTCACCCTCAGCCCGGCGACGGCGAAGACGCACGTCAGCCGCATCATGACCAAGACCGGCACGCACGATCGCGCGCAGCTGGTCGTCCTCGCCTACGAGTCCGGCGCGGTGACGCCGCGGTGGCTGGCTCCCTGACCCGTACTCCCCCGGGAGTACGGGAACGGCCTTAGGGGACACCTCCGGGAGGACGTGAAGTGTCCTCCGCTGCGCGACGCGCGGTAAGGCCCCTCTCGCGAATCCTTGTCCACCATGGACACCATCACTCGTACCACCGGCGGCGGCCTGGCGCGGCTGGCCGGCTGGGCGCAGCGCCACCGGTGGCTCGCCGTCGCGCTCTGGGCGCTGGTCCTCATCGGCGTCACGTTCACCTCCCGGCTCGCCGGCAGCGCGTTCCACGACGACAACTCGTTGCCCGGCACCGAATCCCAGCAGGTCGTGGACCTGCTCGACAACACGGCCCAGTCCGGCGCGAGCGCGCAGATCGTGCTGAAGGCCGACGGCGGGCTCGCCGCGAACCGCGCGCCGATCGGCACCATGCTGGGCGAAGTCCGGTCCCTGCCCCACGTGCGGTCGGTGAGCGACCCGCTCGAGACGCTCTCCGCCGACGGCCGGATCGGCTACGCCACCGTCACCTTCGACGCGGCCTCGACCGACCTCCCCTACGACGACATCGTGAAGTTCGCCGACACCGCGAAGCGGGCCGGGCCCGTGGAGGTCGCGCTCGCCGGGGACCCGATCGCGCGGATCTCCGAGAGCGGCGGACCCGCGGAGGGCGTCGGCCTGCTCGCCGCGCTGGTCATCCTCGTCTTCCTGTTCCGCTCGCTGCTCGCGGCCGGGCTGCCGGTGATCACCGCGGTGTTCGCCGTGGGCAGCACGCTGGGCGTGATCACGGTCTTCTCGCACTTCGTCGACATCGCGAGCTACACCTCGCCGCTGATGATGCTGGTCGGGTTCGGTGTCGGCGTCGACTACGCGCTGCTGATCTTTTCCCGCTACCGCACCGAAATCCTCGCCGGTCACGACCGCGAACCGGCCGCCCGGCGGGCGCTCGACACCGCCGGCCGCTCGGTGCTGTTCGCCGGGACGACCGTGATCATCGCGCTGCTCGGCCTCCTCGCGCTCGGGCTCGGCGGGCTGCGCGGGGTCGCGCTGGCCGTCGCGCTCACCGTCCTGATGACGATGCTCGCGTCCGTCACGCTCCTGCCCGCCCTGCTGTCGCTGTTCGGCAAGCGGCTCGAACGCGGCATCCGCAGGCACGCCGCCCGGCGGGAGCACGGCAAGGCGTGGCGACGGCTCGCCGACGGCGTCCAGCGACGTCCGCTGGCTCCGCTCGCCATCGGCTTGATCGTCCTCATCGGACTGTCCATTCCGGCCTCGGGGATGCGGCTCGGGTTCGCCGACGCGAGCACCGACCCGGCCGGCTCCACCACGCGGAAGGGCTACGACCTGCTGGCCGAGGGCTTCGGCCCGGGCTTCACCGGCCCGCTCGCGATCGTCACCGAGGACGGCGACACCGTGACGCTGCAACGGAAACTCGCGGAGACCCCCGGCATCGCCCGGGTCCTGCCGCCGATGGGCAAGACCGTCCTGGCCTTCCCCACGACGTCACCGCAGGACGAAGCCACCGCCGAGCTGGTGACGCGGCTGCGGAGCGACGTCCTGCCGACGCTGCCGGGCCACTACCTCGTCGGCGGCTCGGTCGCGGCCGCGACGGACTTCGCCGGGGCCGTCGCGGATCGGCTGCCGTTGTTCGTGCTGGTCGTCGTCGGACTGTCGGCGTTGCTGCTCATGGTGGTGTTCCGGTCGATCCTGATCCCGCTCAAGGCGGCGCTGCTGAACCTGCTGAGCATCGGCGCCTCCCTCGGCGTCATGACGCTGGTGTTCGGCGACGGCTGGTTCGGCGCGCAGCCGGGCCCGATCGAGGCGTTCGTGCCGGTGATGATCTTCGCGATCGTGTTCGGGCTGTCGATGGACTACGAGGTGTTCCTCGTGTCGCGCATGCACGAGGAGTGGCGCCGCACCGGCGACGCGCGGCTCGCGGTGCGCGAAGGCCTCGCGTCGACCGGCGCGGTGATCACCGCGGCGGGCGCGATCATGGTGCTGGTCTTCGGCGCGTTCCTGCTCGACCCGTCCCGGATGCTGGCGCAGTTCGGCCTCGGCCTGGCGGTCGCGGTCCTGCTGGACGCGCTGGTGATCCGCTGCCTGATCGTCCCGGCGGTCATGCGGCTGCTCGGCGCCCGGGCGTGGTGGCTGCCGCGGTGGCTGGACCGCCGCCTGCCGCACGTCGCGCTGGAGCCCTAACTCCCCCAGGTCGCCGGCGTCTCGGACAGGCGGAAGTCCAGGCGCCCGCCGCGCAGGAAGGACGCGTCGACCTTCCAGTCGCGCTGCGGCCTGCCGTCCCGGCGGACGTCCTGGACGTACTTGCCGCTGCCCGACGTCGTGATCCGGATCGGCGCGCCACCCGCCGGCCGGATCACGGCGCCCGGGAACAGCGGGCTCGACAGCAGCAGCTCGCCCGAGCCGGGCGTGCGCGGGTAGACGCCGAGCGCGGCGAAGACGTACCAGGCGGACATCGTGCCGAGGTCGTCGTTGCCGGGCAGCCCGGACGGCCCGGTGCCGTACACGGAGTTCACGAGCTGCCGGACGGTCTCCTGCGTCTTCCACGGCTGCTCGAGCTCGTTGTACAGCCAGGGCGCGTGGATGTCGGGCTCGTTCGTCGGGTCGTACTTGAGCGGGCCGCCGCCCTTGAGCTGCCAGTTTACTGCTCCGTCGTGGAAGAACCCGTCGAGCCGGGTGACCGCGGCGGCCTTGCCGCCCATCGCGTCGGCGAGGCCGAACACGTCCTGCGGGACCATCCACGTGTAGGCCGCCGCGCTGCCCTGCGCGAAGCCGCGGTCGCTCGCCGGGTCGAACGGCGTCACCCAGCTGCCGTCGACGTTGCGGGCCTGCAGGTAGCCGGTGTCCGGGTTGTAGACATTGCGCCAGTACGCGCCGCGTGCGCGCAGCTCCGCGGCTTCGCGAGTGCGGCCCAGCATGTCTGCGAAGTGTCCCATCGCGGAGTCGGCGACGGAGTCTTCCAGCGTCTCCGCGGCGCCGCCCCAGCAGTGGCAGACGTCGTTGGGCGCGTAGTGCGACGTCAGGTACTGCGCGAGGTTGGGCCGCTGGCCGACGCACTGTCCGGGGCAGCCGCCGTCCTGCAGGCCTTCGGGCCGCGGGACGGTCGCCTGCCGGTAGAGCGAGTCGAACGCTCCGCGGTAGTCGAAGTTGCGGACGCCCATCGCGTAGAAGGTCGCGATCGTCGCCGCCGACGGGTCGCCGGTCATCACGTGCGTCGCGCCGTTGACGTGCACCCAGCGGTCCCAGACGCCGTCGTTCTGCTTCGCGTAGTTGTACAGCGATTGCGCGAAGTTCCCCGCGACGCGCGGCTCGGTCAGGGCCAGAAGCTGCACCTGCGCGCGGTACTGGTCCCAGCCGGAGAAGTTGGAGTACTGCGCGTCCTGCCCGCGTTCGACGCGGTGCGGCTTCCGGTCCATGCCGAGGTACTGGCCGTCGACGTCGCTGACGAGGTTGGGCTGCTGCAGGCTGTGGTAGAGCGCGGTGGTGAAGGTGATCCGCTGGTTGGCGGTGCCGCCGCTGACCTGCACCCGGTCGAGCTCGGTGTTCCAGGCCTTCTTCGTCCCGGCGGCCACGCTGTCCACAGTGGACCTCTTCGGCTGTTCGGCCTGGAGGTTGCGTTCCGCGCCTTCGAGCGAGACGTAGGAGATGGCGATCCGCACGGTGACCTTGCTGCCGGGCGCGAAGGTGACGTAGCCGCCGGAACCGCGTCCGGCGCGGTCCTTGCCGGTCGCGTAGCCCTCGCCGCCGGTCTGGTCGGTGCCGCCGGGCTGGAGCGTCGCGTCCTTCCACGTCCCGGTGCCGGTGACGGGCTGGTCGAACCGCGCGGTGAAGTACAGGCGGTAGTAGGACTTGCGGTTGTTGGCACCGCCGTTCGCACGGCGGCCGCAGAAGGCGCCGGTGAGCACGGACCCGGTCACGCGCCGGTTCGCCGCGTCGATGTGCGTTTCGGCGTCCTCGCTGCCGTTGAGGGAGTTCGACGTCCGGAAGAGCAGCCCGGCCGGCTTGCCCTGCGGGTAGGAGAGCGTGCCGATCGCGGTCCGTTCGGTGGCGGCGACATCGGTCGTGACGCCGTTCTGCAGACCGAGCCGGTAGCGGCCGGGCGTCGCGGCTTCGTCGGCGTGGCTGAAGTTGCTCGCGTAGACGGCGTCGGCGGTGTCGGCGCTCGGCGACGAGGTGACGTCGCCGGCGAAGGGCAGGATCGGCACGTCGCCGGCGGCGCCGGGGTTGCAGCCGGCGCCGTTGACGTGGGTGAGGCTGAAGCCGCGGAGCCGGGTGGTGTCGTACTGGTAGCCGTTGGCGGCGCCGGTCGACGTCTGGTCGCCGCGGGTGCTGGTGGGACTCCAGGCGAGCATCCCGAAGGGCGCGGTCGCGCCGGGGTAGGTGTTGCCGTCCCCGGCGGAGCCGATGAGCGGATCGACGAAGTCGGCCGGACTCAGGTCGGCGGCTGCCGACATCGTTGTCAACGTCGAGGCGAGCAGGGCGGCGGCGAGCGCCACCGTGAGGGAACGGCGCATGGGCGGAGATTAACCCGCGTCCGGTGACTTCCGGGCGAACGCGAGTGGACGAACTCGCGGACAGGATCCGCCCGACCCGGGCTCAGCGGTCCGTCGGGCACCACGGGTCCGAGGTGCGGCCGACGGCCAGCCCGCAGAACGCCTGCGGCGTCCGGTTCACCTCGCCACCCTCGACGCGCAGGACGGCGACCGGCTTGTCCTCCGGCACGTGCCGGCTGATGTCCCCGCCGTAGTCGATGGTCCCGGTGACGCCCTCGATGTACTTGTTCGTCTGTTGCGCGTCCGGGCGCGACGTGTGGATGGCGGTGATCTCGCGCCAGACCGCGCCCGGCGTCACCGGGATGTTCGCCGACGTCTCGCGCAGGTACGCGGTGGCCGTGATCATCACCAGCGCGGCGTCGTAGGACAGCCCGGCGTGGCCGTCGAAGGACCGGCCGCGCTCGGTCTGCTCGAACGGGAACAACGTCTTGTTCAGCGTGGTGTAGAAGTCCCGCGCCAGGCCCTGCGGCTCGGTCGCCGGCTCGTTCGCGAACGACAGGTAGTAGTACGGCAGCGCCCGGTTCTGCTCCCGCGCGACCTGGTCGGCGACGTAGCGGCTAACGTCGTCGTCGCCGATCACCGTCGCCTTGCTGCCGCACTGCGCGGCGCCGCCGGCGAAGTCGCCGAAGTCCGGGACCCCGCGGCCGGCGAAGAAGGCGAAGCCGTCGTACGAGCAGGTGTCGCGGCCCGCCGACGCGGCGTTGCCCACCAGCCGGTCGCCGTAGCGTTCGTGCGAATGCGGCGCTGTCTGCCCACCGTCCGGTGCGAACGCCCGGGCTTCGACCGAGAAACCCCGGTCCTTGAACGACCTCACCACGTCGTCGCGCAGGTTGGTGCTGTAGCTGTCGGAGTCGTCGTCGGAGTAGTAGACGCGCAGCGTGCGCGGGCCCGGCCGCTGGAGCGCGAACGCCGCGGCGACGGCCGCCTCGCGCCGGTTCTGCGGCGCCACCTGGAAGTAGATGGGGTTCTGGTCGGCGAGGTCGTCGGCGGACAGCGTGGAGGCGACCACCGGGATACCGGCGTTGCCCAGCGCGCGGATGGTCTCCTTCGTCGGCTCGCTGCTCATGTCCAGCCCGACCACACCGACGACGCTCTTGTCCTGCTCCGCCAGCTGTTTCAGCTGGCCGGCGACGCGCACACCCTCGCGCATCCCGCGGCCGCCGTTCGCGATCAGCATCCGCACGATCGGCTCGGACGTCGCGGTCGCGTTGAGCTGCCGCAGCTGCGCGACGGCGAACCCCTCCAGCGACTCCCGCTCGGCGGTCAGCCCCTCGGCGGTGTCGTTGGACGAGGTCAGCGCCTCGAAGTCGACGAGCGTGATGTACGGCCGTTCGCCGTGCTCTTCGTGCAGCTTTTCGGCGCGCCGGTTCTGGTCGGCGATCACCTGCTCGACCTGGCGGATGGTGTCGTCGGCCGGGTCGAACAGCGTGAACGAGCCGTCGGAGATCCCGACGCACTCGCTGCCGGTCCAGGTGAGCAACTCGCTGGAGGTGCCGCAGTGGCTCGCGCGGAAGTCCTCGTGCCGCACGAGGACCACGCTCGCGACAAGGCCGAGGACCACCAGGGGCACGCCCATCCGCACCCACCGCGTGGCCCACCACGGCGGGCTGGACTGGCGGCGGCGCAACACGTAGGTGTCGCCGAGGGACCGCAGTTCCTTGCGCGTCCCGCGCTGCTGCTCGGGGGAACCGGCGGGGGCGAGCCGGATCGGGAGGTACCACGCGGCGGCGTCGCGGGCGCGGCGGTCCTTGAGCAGCTCGTGCTGCCAGGCGCGGTAGGCGCCGCCGGCTTCGATCGCGGTGTGGTTGGGTCGTTCTTCGCTCGGCGTCGCGTCCGGCGGCGGCGCGTTGCTGGTGCTGACCACGAGCAACGGGTCGAACAGACCGGTCTGGTTGCGCACGTCGTTGATCAGCTTCAGCAGCCGGTAACCGCCGTTGACGGTGCTCACGTGGTCCAGCAGGAGCACGGGGTAGGTCATCCGGCGGCGGCGCCAGAACCCGGCCGGGCGCAGCCGGTACCCGCGGCGGAGGTCTTCCAGGAACGCGTTCACCAGCAGCCGCCCGACGAACTCCGGCGACTCCCGCTGCCATTCGCCGTCGGTCAGGCGCAGCGCGAACCGCACGAAGCTGCCCGACATCTCCGGCGCGAGATGCGGCTGGCGCAGGAACCAGCGGTACCGGCCGGACAGCCCCGGCACGCGCCCGGTGACGGCGAGCCGGAACGTGGCCATGGTCAGCAACCGCAGCAGCAGCAACGGGATCCGCCACGCGACGTTCTGCGGCACCAGCTCCTGCCCGACATTTTCGATCGCCGAGCGGAACCGCACCATCAGGCCGTTTTCCTGCAGCCGCCGCAGCAAGGTCCGCTCCGGCGCGGAGTCGTGCCCGGACAGCTGCTCCCCCATCAGCTGCACGACGAGGGTGAACAGCCCGAAGCGCAGGCCGGTGCCGCGCGAGCGCGGGCTGCGGAGCAGTTCGGTGCGCGCCTTCCAGAGGATGTCCCGGACGGCCTCGACGCTGGCGACGGTCGCGGCCCCTTCGTCGTCGGTCGCTTCACGCTCGCCGAGCGGGAGGTAGGCGTAACGCACACTGCCGCTGGGCCGGGCGCTGCGAAGCCGCGAACTGAACTCCTCGAGAACGCCCTCGCAGGAGTCCGACCGGACGAGGCAGACCATCGGCAGCCCCCGACGCCCGGCGCGTTCCTGCCGATCCTGGTACCCGGGTTCCCATTCGACGTTCGCCTGGTGCAGCGACCGAGGCAGATCCCCCATCCGCGGCCGCTGGTAGAGCGCGCCGATGAGCTTCACCAGCTTCTCGCTCCCGGGAAAGGCGAGCGGATCCCGTTGACGCTCCTGGGTGGCGGAAGTGGTCTGTGCCATGACCCATGGTCACACGGAGGTAAGGGGAGGGGTCCCGCATTTTTGCCGTCCCACCGGGAATCACGCGGATTTGTAGCACGGCTGGGCCGAACGAGTGGCGTGGGAACCGGCCGAGCGGACGGTTTCCGCTGTTCACCGCATAACGCATACGCAGTGTCAACGACCCTGCGCGGATCGTCATCCTCAAGGCGGCAGACAACTCCCGGAAAATCCGGTGAGTTGGAAGGCGGTGCATCACGGCGGACGCATGAGGGGACGGGAAGACCATGGAGCTCACAGACGCGTTGGAAAAGCTCTTGCAGGACTCTCATGTGGCGATTCACTCCACCGCAGAGCTGTCCGGAGCTGTAGCCCGCTACATCGCGAAACAGGACGAGAAGCGTTCCGAAGACGGAAAACCGGAGGTGCTGCGCAAGCCTGACATCGGGCCCGTCCCTCCGGCCGAACACGGAGGCGGCTTCATGATCAAGCCGTGGGAGTTGCTGCAGACGTTCGGCCGCGCGACCACGCTGTCCGGGCAGAACCCGTCACGCGGCCTCTCCCAGCATTGGAACTGCTTGCGCTACCTCACCACGCTGGAAACTCACGGCGGCCGGATGGCACTCTCACCCGACGGACATGACCCGAGGTATCACCGCAAGGGCGTGCAAGCGCAGGAACTCGGTGCAGCGTTCGCGCTGACTGCGGCGCGGAAGATATTGCAGCAAAGGCATCCTGGGTACCGTTTCGAAAGCGTCGACGTGGATCTCGCACTCGACGCAGGCTGGGCACTGCGGGGTCAAGGTGCCGAGGCGAAGGGTGCTGCACGACGAAGCAGACCTGGGCATCTTCTCGTCGGCAGAAAGCCCGGTGAGCCCTTGCGCATCGCTTTGGTCGACGGACGTGGGTCACACGGTCAGCCCAGCGCGCAGCACAATCAGCTGATGGCCTCGGCCGAGCGGGTCCAAGTGATCGCACTCGGCGACGGGCGCGGCAGTGCCGATCCGCTGCCGAGCCTGCTGATGTCGACGGCTTTCGTCGCGGAAGGCGGGATCGAGATACGCCTGCTCGATCCCGTGGGCGGCGGTGTACTCGCCGAACCAGGCAAGCCCCCTCCCGACCCGTACGGCCCGGTGCACGAGGAGAACTTCTTCCCGGACATCCAGACCGTCGACGCACAGGGTCAGACCTCGAGCCGTCCCGGTTTCCACATCACATCGGACAGGTTCGAGTGGTTTTCCCGGGTGTTGGTCCGCGCGAGCGCCGCAGCGCTCCTGACCTTCGTCGGCGATCGCGACAATGCGTGCAAGTACCTGACCGCGCGGCAGCAACGGCGGCTGGGCGCCGATCACTCTCCGCAGGCAGTCAACGCGGAATGTGACGTTCGCGTCGAACTCGGCGGGATCGCGTTCGTCGGCACCGACCACGTCTTCCGGTTCGCACGTGAGCGAGTCGAGGTCTTCTCGGCGATGCCGAAAGAACTGCACGAGATCCTCAAGACGGGTGACGGCGCCCGGGCCTACGCGGAGAAAATGCCGAAAGTGGTCGCCGAGTGCGGGGAGCATTGGGCGGCGGTACAGCGGGACTGGAAGGGAATCATAACCATGGATAACGATGGAGCGGTCATGGCGCTCCGCGCACTGAAGAGCGAAGGGCGGCCACTCGAAGCGATCCCCGAACCGCACGAAGGACCCGCATGAAGCACAAAGGCCACCTCGCGGGAGTGGATCCCCGCAAGGTGGCCCTGCCCAGCGTCACCGCTTATTCGTAGATCTCGCCCTTGGCGGCCTTCTCCACGAGCGAAGCCGGCGGCTCGAAGTGGTCGCCGTACCGGGCGGCCAGCTCACGGGAACGGTCGACGAAGCCCTGCAGGCCACCCTCGTACTGGTTGATGTACTGGATGACGCCACCGGTCCACGCCGGGAAGCCGATGCCGAAGATCGAGCCAATGTTCGCGTCCGCCACCGACGTCAGCACGCCTTCGTCGAAGCACTTCACCGTCTCGAGCGCCTCGGCGAACAGCATGCGCTCCTTGAGGTCCTCGAACGGCACCTCGGCCGAGCCGGACTTGAACGCGTCGCGCAGGCCCGGCCACAAGCCGACGCGCTTCCCGTCTTCGGAGTACTCGTAGAAGCCCGCGCCCGTCGAACGGCCCTTGCGGTCGAACTCCTCGACCATCCGGTCGATCACGGCCTCGGACGCGTGCGCCTTCCACGTGCCGCCCGCGGCCTCGATCGCCTCGCGGGTCTCCTTGCGGATCTTGCGCGGCAGGGTCAGCGTCAGCTCGTCCATCAGCTGCAGCGGCGGCGCCGGGTAGCCGGCCTGCGAACCCGCCTGCTCGATCGACGCCGGCTCGACGCCCTCGCCCAGCGCGGCGACGGCCTCGTTGATGAACGTGCCGATCACACGCGAGGTGAAGAAGCCGCGGCTGTCGTTAACGACGATCGGGGTCTTCTTGATCTGCAGCGTGTAGTCGAAGACCTTCGCCAGCGTCGCCGGCGACGTCTTCTCGCCGCAGATGATCTCGACCAGCGGCATCTTGTCCACCGGCGAGAAGAAGTGGATCCCGATGAAGTCCTCGGTCCGCTGCACGCCCTCGGCGAGGGTGGTGATCGGCAGCGTCGAGGTGTTGGAGCCCAGCACCGCGTCGGCGTTGACGATGCTCTCGATCTCGCCGAACACCTTGTGCTTCAGTTCGACGCTCTCGAAGACGGCCTCGATCACGAAGTCGACGCCCGCGAAGTCGGCCGGGTCGGCGGTCGGCTTGATCTTCGCCAGCAGCGCGTCCGACTTCTCCTGCGTGGTCTTGCCGCGCGAAAGGGCCTTCTGCTCGATCTTGGCCGCGTAGCCCTTGCCCTTTTCGGCCGCCTCGAGCGAGACGTCCTTGAGGACGACGTCGATGCCCGCCTTCGCCGACACGTACGCGATCGCGGCGCCCATCATCCCGGCGCCCAGCACACCCACCTTGCGAGCCGTGTACTTCTCGAAACCGTCCGGCCGCGAGCCCCCGGAGTTGATGGTCTGCAGGTCGAAGAAGAACGCCTTCGTCATGTTCTTCGAGACCTGGCCGGTGGCGAGGTGGATGAAGTAACGCGTCTCGATCTGGAGCGCGGTGTCGACGTCGACCTGCGCGCCCTCGATCGCGGCGGCCAGGATCGCCCGCGGCGCCGGCATGTTCGCGCCCTTGATCTGCTTGCGCAGGTTCGCCGGGAACGCCGGGAGGTTGGCCGCGAAGCTCGGGTTCGACGGGGTGCCGCCGGGGATCTTGTAGCCCTTGACGTCCCACGGCTGGACGCCGCCTTCGGGGTTCGCCTTGATCCACGCCTTCGCGGCGGGGACGAGTTCCTCGACCGTGCCGACGAGCTCGTGCACGAGGCCCAGCTCGAGCGCCTTGGCCGGGCGGTGCCGCTGCCCCTGCAGCAGGACGTTCAGCAGCGCGCTCTGGATACCCAGCAACCGGACCGTGCGGACCACGCCACCGCCGCCGGGCAGCAGGCCCAGCGTCACCTCGGGCAGGCCGATCTGGCTGCCCTTGACGTCGGCGGCGATGCGGTGGTGCGTCGCCAGCGCGATCTCCAGGCCCCCGCCGAGCGCGGCGCCGTTGATCGCCGCGACGACCGGCTTGCCGAGCTGCTCGATCCGGCGCATCTGCCCCTTCATCAGGGAGCTGCCCTCGGTCAGCTCGGCCGCGTGCTCCGGCTTCGCCTGGATGAGGTCGTTCAGGTCGCCACCGGCGAAGAACGTCTTCTTCGCGGACGTGATGACGACACCGGTGATGCTGTCCTTCTCGGCCTCCAGCCGGTCGACGGTGACGCCGAGCGACTCGCGGAAGTCGGCGTTCATCGTGTTCGCCGACTGGTTCGGGTCGTCCAGGGTCAGCGTGACGATGCCGTCCTCGTCCTGCTCCCAGCGGATGGTCTTGCTCTCAGCCATTAGTGTCCTCACACCCGCTCGATGATGGTGGCGACGCCCATGCCGCCGCCGATGCACAGGGTCACCAGGGCGCGGCGCGCCTGGCGGCGTTCGAGCTCGTCGACCACGGTGCCGACCAGCATCGCGCCGGTGGCGCCGAGCGGGTGGCCCATGGCGATCGCGCCGCCGTTGACGTTGACCTTCTCCTCGTCGAGGTGCAGGTCCTTGATCCACTTGAGCACGACGGACGCGAACGCCTCGTTGAGCTCCCACAGGTCGATGTCCTCGGGCTTGAGGCCCGCGGTCTTCAGTACTTTTTCCGTGGCCGGGGTCGGGCCGGTGAGCATGATCGTCGGCTCGGAGCCGATCGACGCGGTCGCCACGATCCGGGCGCGCGGCGTCAGCCCGAAGGTCTTGCCGATCTGCTCGGAGCCGACGAGCACCAGCGCGGCGCCGTCGACGATGCCGGAGGAGTTGCCGCCGGTGTGGACGTGGTTGATCTTTTCGACCGAGTGGTACTTCTGCAGCGCCACGGCGTCGAAGCCGCCCAGCTCGCCGATGCCGGCGAACGCGGGCTTGAGCTTGCCGAGGCCCTCGACGGTGGAGCCGGGACGGCGGTGCTCGTCGTGGTCGAGGATGGTGACGCCGTTGATGTCCTTGACCGGGACGACCGACTTGGCGAAGTAGCCACCGGACCAGGCCGCCTCGGCCCGGTCCTGCGAGCGGACGGCCCAGCGGTCGACGTCCTCGCGGGAGAAGCCCTCGATGGTCGCGATCAGGTCGGCACCGGTGCCCTGCGGGACGATGTAGTTGTCGTACGCGGTCGCGGGGTCCATGAACAGCGCGCCGCCGTCGGAGCCCATCGGGACGCGCGACATCGACTCGACGCCGCCGGCGATGACCAGGTTGTCCCAGCCGGAGCGGACCTTCTGCGCGGCGGTGTTCGTGGCCTCCAGGCCGGAGGCGCAGAAGCGGTTGAGCTGCACGCCGGCGACGGTCTCGGGCAGGCCGGCGTTCAGCGCGGCGGTGCGCGCGATGACCGCGCCCTGCTCGCCGACCGGCGAGACGACGCCCAGTACGACGTCGTCGATCACGGCGGGGTCGAGGTTCGGGTGGCGGACCTTCAGTTCGTTGATCAGGCCGACCACCAGGTCGACCGGCTTGGTGCCGTGCAGGGCACCGCCCTTGTTCTTGCCGCGAGGCGTGCGGATCGCCTCGTAGATGTAGGCCTCGCTACTCACTGAACATCTCCTCGCGAACGTGTCGGAACGTCGTCGTGCCTAGCCGTGTCGCAGCCGACTATACCGGCCAGTAGGGCTAATGCCCATTAACATATCTCCGGATAACCCCATGGTGTCAATGGGTTGCAGGTGTGCCATCACCCGCTATCGTTCACTCACCATGACCGACGTCGAACGCAGCTCGCGCCCCCGCGACCGCAAGGCCCAGCTGGCCACGGTGGCGGCAGAGCTGTTCCGCGCCCGCGGCTTCCCGGGAGTGTCGATCAAGGACATCGCGGACGCGGCGGGGGTAACCGGCCCGGCGCTGTACCGGCACTTCGCGGACAAGCAGGCGATCCTCGCGTACGTGGTCCTGAGCGGCTTCGACGATCTGGAGGAGGCGACGGCGGAGGCGCTGTCGGACTCGGTTCCCCCGGCTGACCAGCTGGAGTTCCTCCTGGGCCTGCTCGCCACGCAGGCGGTCGAGCGACGCGAGATCGCGGCGTTGTGGCGCTGGGAGGGCAGGCATCTGCCGAAGGAGGACCAGCGCGAGATCGCCCGCCGCTCGGCACTGGCGCTGGCGGCGTGGTCGAAGGCGCTGCAGGCCCGGCGCCCGGAACTGGCCGCCGAGGACGCCGAGCTCCTCTGCTGGGCAGCCCTGTCGGTGTTCGGCAGTGTGTCGGTCCACCACACGTCGGTGGCCCGCCGCCGGTTCGCCCAGCTGCTGGTCGAACTGGCCCTCGGTGTGCTCAACGCCACACTGCCCGCCCCGTCTTCCCCGCCTCCACCGGCGGCGTCGAGCCTGGGCACGCCCTCCCGTCGCGAGCAGGTCCTGGCGGAGGCAACGGCGTTGTTCGCCCAGCGCGGCTTCCACGACGTGAGCATGGAGGACATCGGAGCGGCGGCGGGCATAGCCGGGCCCAGCGTCTACCGCCACTTCCCGAGCAAGGCGGCCTTGATGGTGGCGATCGGCCACCGGGCGGCGGACAGACTGGCACTGGCGGCAGAGCGGGCACTCCAGGCACCGGACGAACGCTCGGCCCTACGGCGCTTGGCGGCGTCGTACGTCGACACGATCTTGCACACGCCGGAGCTGCTGGTGTCGTTTTCGGCGGACCGCGTGACGATGCCGGACCGCGACAAGGTGGACCTGCTGCGGGTGCAACGCGACTACGTGGCCCAATGGGTGACGCTGCTGTCGGCGGTCCGCCCTTCGCTGCCGGCGCGCGAAGCCAAGATCACGGTCCACGCGGCACTGACGATCGCGAACGATCTGGCCCGCACGCGTCGGGTCGCGTCGAGGCCGAATTTGGCCGCCGAGCTGACAGCGTTGCTGCACACGGCCCTGGGTGTCACCGACTGATGATGACCACCCGCGGCTGACATCGATGTCAGCACTGTCACAGTAGCGTCCGCCCGGACGCTTTCACTCGGAATGCACGTGCACGGCGGCCCCCAAAGCTGGCATCATGAGGCACCGTGGCCGTCGATCGGCCCATTCGCCGATCGGGAGGGACGCAATATGACCGCGCTACTCGACACGTTGGTCCCGAACCTCGAATCCGAGGTGATGGACCTGGGGAACGTCTCGCTGGCGATGCTCCGCACATTGGACAGTCCGGTGCTGCACCGCGCGGTCCGGCACGTGGTCGAGGACGCGGGATACGTCCGGGTCTGCGATCAAAAGCTGGAAAACGGCTGGTCTCGCTGACGTCCCAGCACCGTGACACCGTACGTGGCAGGAACAGGTCCCGAAGAATTCACGGTTCACCGGCTCAGCATGGTGGACTTCGCCGAATTGGCCCGCGGGACCGGCGGCGCCCCAGTGGTACACCGGCTCCGGCAAACCGAGCGCAGCCGCCGGCTGCTGCTGCTCCGCGCGGTGACCGACATCGCCGCCAAGAAGAGCGACTTGCCGGGGCCGCTGCCCGATCCGGAACAAGCCTGGGAGCTGCTGTCCCGGGTACAGGGCGTGGCGCCGGACGTCCTCGACCTCGTCCTCGCCCATCCGTACACCGGCAGCTGGCTCGGCTACACCTCCCGGCTGCTCCACCGGCAGATCGCGGGCGTGTGCCCCCTGTGGGTCCACGTCGGCCACATCCACGCGATCGCGGCGGCCGCCGCGATCCGCGCGAACCTGCCGTTCACCACCGAAATCCCGGTATGGTCCGGAAATGCCGCACTCCCCGGCCTGGGCGTCGCGAGGTTGAGCGGCGACGAACCCCACTCCGTCGCGGAGGTGCGGTGCGATCGCAGCGGCCGGGAGATCCGTGGCGGAACGTCGACCGTCGTCCTCCCCGTCGACCTGTCGAGTGACGCCCCCGGCTGGTGGGGCGTACGGCAGCTGACCTTGCGGGCCGCCACGAAGACCCTGTCGCTCCGGCTCGATGACGTCGACCCCTACCGCGGTTCGTACGACCCGATCCTCCCCCAGCGGCTGCCCGCCACCGAAGTCCGGGAATGGGCCGTCCTGCTCGACGAAGCGTGGCAGCTGATCACCCGCTGCCTCCCCCATGAGGCCGAAGCGCTGCAAGCGGGTTTCGACTCCGTCGTCCCGCGGGCGTTGATGCCGTTCCGCACATCCAGCGCCTCGAGCGGCGAGGCGTTCGGGAGCGCGATCGTCGCCAGACCCACCGATCCGGCCACGCTGGCCGCGATGCTGATCCACGAATTCCACCACAACCGGCTGAGCGGCCTGTTGCACCTCGTCCACCTGCACACCGACGATCCCGTCGAACGGTTCTACACCCCGTGGCGCGACGACCCCCGGCCACTCGGTGGCGTTTTCCAGGGCGTCTACGCGTTCTTCGGGGTAGCCGCCTTTTGGCGGGCGCTCACCGAAGACGCCGGCCACCAGCACGGGCGGCTCGCGGAATTCGAATTCGCCTACTGGCGTGCGGCGACCTGGCGTGTCCTTCGCGTGCTGCAAAACGATCCCGAGCTGACCGACGACGGACGGCTCTTCCTGGGCGGTGTCGCCGAACTGGTCGGCCCCTGGCAACACGAAAAGGTGTCAGCGGCCATCGCGGCAGCCGCCGCGGCCGCCGCCGCCGACCACTACGCCGGCTGGCGGCTGCGCCATCTGCGCCCGAACCCGGTCGTGGTCACCGCGCTCGCGGACGCCTGGTGCGCGGGCGGGAACCGGCCGCCGGTCGGCCACCTCGAGGACGGTCTGCCCACACCGGTACCCGACGGACGCTGGCGTCATGCCCGCCTCGACCTCGCCCGGCTGGCCATCACCGATCCACGGGGACTGGCGAGTTCCTGGTCGACGGTGCCCGACGCCACCTCCGCCGATTTCGCCTACGCCGACGGCCGTTTCCCGGCCGCTGTGCAGGGATACCTCACGGAACTGGCCGAGGATCCCGACGATCCCGCGGCTTGGGCCGGGCTGGGGCTCGCGCTGGCCAAGACGGACGCCGCCGCCGCGCACGCACTCCTCCGCTGCCCCGAGCTGGTGCGCGCGGTGCACCGGGCGGTACGCGCACGAGACTTCGCGTGCGCCCCCGAAAACCTGTCCGCCTGGATCGGCTGGCTCGACGTCGGCGGGCAACCAGGCGGCTAGCGTGTCGCCCCGGCAAGGGGACCGGCCCGGTTCCGCCCGCAGTCACCCCGTCACAACGGAAGCGGATCGATGTCGCAGTCCGCGCGGAGTCCCTTCAAGACGGCCTGAACGTCGGGGTGCCCATCACCGAGGGCGTGCCGGTACTGCGCGAGCACCTCGGCGTAGGCCGCCTCCACTCCCTGCTGCCCCACCGACCGCAGGTCCAGCACGCGGTTGAAGCAGGCAGCCAGGGTGATCGGATGGCCGGCGCCGAGCACGCGCTCGGCCCTGGCCACGATGTCCGTGCCGAGTTCCAAGGCCGCCTCGGTGGCCTGAGCGGCAGCGAGATCGCTGGCGAGGTTGACACCACACGCCAGCGCGCTGGGGTGGTCGGGGCCGAGCGACTCCCGGAGCTGGGCCAGCGAACGTTCGTCGAGCTCCTTCGCCGCCGGGTCACCGGAGAGGCGCAGGGTGACAGCGAGATCGACCGCCGCGGCCGTGGTGTGCGGATGGCTCTCCCCCAGGTTCCGCCGGTACCTCTCGAAGATCTCCTCGCCGAGCCGGCGCGCCTGGGAAAGGTCGCCCGCGTACCGCAAGTCGATCGAATACCCGAGCGCGCAGGCCATCACGTTGAAGTTGTCGTTGCCGTACCGCTGCACGAACCGTTCCAGCACCTCGGCGGCCAGCTGCCGGGCGGCGTCGTGGTCGCCCGCCTTGCGCCGGGTCACCGCGAGGTAAGCGCGCCTCCTCAGTGTCTCGGCGTTGTCATCGCCGAACATCTCGCGGACACGTTCGGCGATCACCTCGTGCTCCCGGCGGGCCCACTCGTAGCGTCCGGCTTCCCGCTGACCGATGATGAGGCCCATCAGCGAACTGAGCGTTTCGGCGTGGTCGTAGCCGAGCACCTCGATCTGCCTGCGGTAGTTGGCTTCGTCGAGTTCGACGCTGGCGCGGAAGTCACCGCAGAGCCGCAGGCTGGTGCCGTGGATGCGGGCCGCGCGCAGTGTTGCCGGGTCGTCCTCGCCGAAAAGTGCTTTGGACTTGTGGTAAACCTCTTCGGTCAGGTCCCGGGCCGCCATGAAGTCACCCTGAGCGCTGAGGTCGCCGGCGACCGCGATCTGCGCGGCCAGCGTCTCTTCGCTTTCGTCGCCCGACATCCGCCGCCGCGTTTCGAGCGTCGTCCGGTTGATCTGCGCGGCTTCGGCGTAGCAGCCGGTCACCCAGTAGTAATAGCCGAGCCGCTCTGCCGCCTGCACGGTTTGCGGGTCGTCTTCGCCCAGCCGGGTCCGCCATTCGCGAAGAGCCAGCTCGGCCAGCCGGACGGCTTCGTCGTGATCCCCCCACTGGTAGAGGAAGCTCATGAGATTGAGGACCAGCTGACGGACCCAGCGGTCGTCGCACTCCACGATCTCCGCGGCGTAGGCGTGCGGAAGCAGCTCCCGGTAGCGCGGCCACTGCTTCGACGAAACCGGGTCGTTCGGATCCAGGTTGCTGAGCAGGAGATGCGCGCCGTGCCGCATTTCGGCCCGCCACTTCGGCGTCATCCGGTTGCGCAACACCAGCTGGACCAGGCGGTGCACGATCAGGGTGTCACTGCGGTGGTCGATCTTGGCGAGACCGTAGCGGTTGATGGCGCGGATGGCCATGGACAGCTGGATCGGGTCCCGCAGGGCCGAATCGAGCTCCGGCGATACCGTGACTCCGCGAACCCCGGAGAAAACCGCGCGGGAAATGGGTTCGGGGGCGAAGAACGCACACACCTGGAGCAGCTGGTGCGCGGCCGCGTTGCGCGTCCGCAGCTCGTCGAACGCGACGTTCCAGGCCGCCGCGACCGGCAGCTCGTAGTCGGCCGGAGCGGACGTGTTCAGGATCTCCGCGACCTTCTCGTCGAACAACCGCAGGTATTCGTGCACCGGCATTCCGGTTTCCGCGCGCCATGCGGCCGCCTGTTCGATCGCGAGCGGCAGGTCACCCAGCTTTTCGGCGAGCTGGTCGGCGTCGGCCTCGTCGATCTCCGGACCGCGCAGGTGCAGGAGCTCCAGGCTTTCCGAGCGGGAGAACACCTCGACCTCGATCGGCCGGGCGACCCGGGTCCAGTCCGGATTCCTCGTGGTGACCAGGATTTGACCGGTCCCGTTGGCAGGGAAGAACGAACGGACCATCAGGGGGTCCTCGGCCGAGTCGAACACCAGGAGCCAACGCCCGTGGGGCTGCCCGGTTCGCAGCGCCTCACGCACGGCCGGAACCGCGGAGTCCGCCTCGCCCGCACCGGGAAGGCGCAGCTTGCGGGCGAGTTCGGTGAACGCGATCCGGATCTGCGTCGGGTGCGCGGCGTGGATCCACCAGACGATGTCGTAGTCCGACAGGTGGTGGTAGATGTATTCGACCGCGATCTGGGTTTTCCCGATACCGCCCATGCCGTGCAGCACCGACGGCAAGACGTTGGAGGCACCACTGACCATGGACTCGGAGAGCTGCCGGAGAAGTTCTTGCCGCCCGGTGAATTTCGGGTTCCGCGGGGGGATGTTGCCCCAGATGGCCGGAACCTCGGGCCGCTTCTGGTATTCCAGCTCGCGTGCCGGTTCCGGGTAACGCGTGGTCGTGGGCGCTTCTTCGCGTGCCGGTGGTGTCTGTGGACCTTCTTCGGCGGCTCGTGCTTCTGTCGGCAAAGGCGTCTCAGGCCTCATCGCAGTCACGAGCTCACCATAGCTCTCGGCGAGATCCTGGCTTTTCGGGTCCCGCGGCTTTCCTTCGGCAAGGAATTGACGGGAAGAATGTCGCTCGATCGAGCTAATTCGTTGGGCGCGAGACAAATAGGGGCCGCTCAGTGCCTGCATCACCACCCGTTCCAGCGCCGTGCCGCCGGCGGTGTCCGCGCCCGGCTCGGGATCGGGTGCGCTGTCCGGCGCGTCGACGGCGGCCGGGATCCGGCTGAACGCACCCAGCGAGTCGCCGAACCGTGCCGAAGTGGCACGCACGACTTCGGCGGTTTCCGACCGCCGTGCCCCGCTCAGCAGGACCTGCCGCACGGAAACGGGGAATTCGAAGGTCAGGGTGTCCGCGATCCGGTCGTCGTCCACGTCGCCGATCGGGGGCAGCAGACCGCTGTAGAGCACCTCCGCCAAGTGCTCCGATCGCGCTTCGGGCACCAGCTCGGCCTGCACGAACTGCGCCACCGGGAAAGTCGCCGGCACGGCGGCGAGCATCTTGGCGAGCCGGTGCGCGGGCGGTGAAGCCGTGCTCAGGAAGTACCGGACCCGTTCCTGCGCGGACTCCTGGTCCCGGCGCGCGAAGTCCGGGGCGGCGTCATCCGCGCCCGCACCGCCGAGCAACACCCTGGCCATCACCGGTCCGGCGTGTTCGCCGCAGACCAGCCTGGCCCACCAATCCAGCCAGCGCGGCCCCATCTCCAGCACCGGAACGGGCACCGAACCACGGTGCGCGGTGTCCGCCTGCCCCCCATCGGCCCAGGCGTCCGGCAGCTCCAGGTCCCACCGGCAGTTCGGCGTCAACGGGGCCGGCACGCTCAGCCTGGCGCGGTGGACCTCCAGCCCACGCGCCCACAACCGCTGCGGCAGCATGTGCACCACCGCCGTCGGCATCACTTCGGCCCACTCGGCGAGGACCGCCGGAACCGCTCCGGTCCGCCAGAGTTCGCCCGCTCCGTCGGTCAGCACCAGGACCAGGCGGCGGCCGGTCGGGTCGATCAGCGCGGCCGGATCACGGGGCTGCGAGGCCGGTGCGTCGCCGTGCAGCACCGGCCTGGTCCGGCAGCCGGTGCCGGCCCGGGTGTCGAGCCGGCGGAACTGGATGGTCCGGAAAGCGCCCAGCTGTTCGAGGCCGGTGCGGAACGCCGCGACCGTGGACTGCCACAACCGCATGGACGGCGCAGCGTCGGTCACCACGGTCAGATCCAGCCACCGTTCGGTGTCGGGTGTGGTGATCGGCAGCCAGAGCCCGTCCTCGGCGACCCGCTCGGCCGTGGCAACTTCGTCGAGCACGACCTCGTCCGCGTGCCGCGACTCCACCTTGCGCTTGAGGGTGCGGAGGGCGCGAACGACGGCGGAAGCCTTGATCAACGCCGGATCCTGGACCGGCAGCGGCACGGCGGACAGTGCTGCCGCGGTACCTTCGCCGGCCTCCGGCGCCGGTATCCGCTTCGGGGGCCGGACCGGCCCCGGGGCCGGTGCCCGGGAGGGAGCAGTGCGCGGCCGTTCCCCCGGCTTCCGGTCACCCGCGGAGAGGAACGAGCTGTCCCGCGGCAGGGCGTCCGCGGTCCGTTGTTCCTGCTCTTCCGGTACCCGGCCGCCGGTCATCACGTTCAGCCACACGGCGTCGGCCAGATCCCGCCAGTCGAGCCCGGACGCCGCCGGCGCCTCCGTCCGGCCACGACGGGTGCCGTGGCTCGCCGCCGGATTCACCTTTCCGGCGTGATCCGAAGCCGGCGGAACCGCGGGGCCCACCACGTCAGCGCACCGCCGAACTCAACTGCTGCCACAAGGCGTCCATCAGGCGCGGCCACGCGACGCCATCCCCGGAATAGGCGCCCGAAGTGGCCAGGTAGACGGCGTCGAGGAGCTTGTCGGCAGGCAGCCCACCGCCGACCTCCGCACTGCGGCGGACGAACTCCTCGATCAATTCCCGCCGGGCATCACCCTTCGCCTCGAGCAGGTGCGCGACCACCATCGCGGCGAGTTGCTCCGCGTCGGGCTCGGGCATCTCGAGCCGCAGGCAGCGACGCAGGAAAGCCGGCGGGAATTCCCGTTCGCCGTTGCTGGTGATGACGACGACGGGGAACGCACGGCAGCGCACCCGGCCGCCCGCCACGATGGCCGAGCCGTCCGGGTCGTCGGTGAACACGGCCAGCTCGGGCGAGCGATTCCGGATCCGCTCCAGTTCGGGAATGGGGAATTCGGCCTCTTCGAAGATGCCGAGCAGATCGTTGGGCAGGTCGACTTCGCTCTTGTCCAGCTCGTCGATGAGCAGCACCCTGGGCAGCCGGTGGGGCAGCAGCGCGGTGCCGAGCACCCCCAGCCGCAGGAACTCCCCGATCGGGGGTTCGTCCACGGAGGCACCGGGGTCGCCCGCTGCCGCGGACCGGGCACCGGCGGCCTGGACCCGGCCGATCGCGTCGTACTCGTAGAGCCCGGACTTCAGCGTGGTGCGGCTCGTGATCGACCACCGGAGCACCCGGCCCAGCCCGAGTTCACGCGCGATCCGGTAGGCCAGCGTCGATTTGCCGGTGCCGGGCCTGCCGGTGACCAGCAACGGACGCCGCAGGAACAGCGCGGCGTTGACCATGTCGAGCTCCGCCGCGCTGACGCGCTGCCCGGAACGGTGGTGCGCCCGGCCGAGCCGCCGGACCGCCTCGCCGTCATCCGGCGGAGGTTCGTCGGGCTCGGGTAGCGGGCCGCCGTCGAAGTCACGCCAGGGCGGTGGTGGCGGCATGGCTTCGGCCAGATCGATGCCCTCGATCGGGCGGCCGGTTCCGCGGTAGATCCACCATCCGGGATCGGCGTGCCGGGGGACATCCGCGACGGATGCCTGTTCCTCAGGAGGCTTGCTCACGGTCATCGACGATTTCCTCCCGCCGCTGCGGGTGACCCATCGGCCGGTCGAAAGCCACAAGCCGACTCGGGTCGTCCCACAATATCACCAAATCTCGCATCACATCTTCGAACGAGGACACCGGATCCTGTTGTGCGGGGCGCCGCGCGTCTTTGGCGCGCATCGGCAGATCCCCGATCCCTTCGCCTTCGGTGAACTTGGCCACCAATTCCCGGAGCGTGTCCGGTGCCGCACAAGGGTGCCAGAGTACGGCCGGGATTCCGGAGCGCAAGGCAGCGGTGAGGCTGTCCGCACGGGCCGGCGGCTCCGGCGAGGGCGCCTCGGCGAGGACGACCAGCCCCCATTCCGGTTCGCTCAGCACGAGGTCGAGATCGGAACTGTCGTCACCGTTCTCGAAATACACCCGGGTGGCGGATGGATCGGCCATCAAGGCGTCCCAGTGCATGTGCCAAAGCCGGTGCCAATGGCGTGAATTCATCCGCTCGAGGGAGCGCACCACGATCACGTAGTCGACGGCCAGCGGTCGTGGTGTCCCCGAGTCGTACTCCCGGTGCCAACGGTGCACCGGGAGGTTCAGCAACGCCCGCGGCAACACGAACTCGAGCGCGACGGTGCCGCGGTGCTCGGACCAGAGCCGCTCCGCCCCGACGACGAGACGATCCACGCACCGTTCGAGGTCGACGGCGAAAACGAGCTCGGAACCGCCGCAGGGCGGCGGCCACTCCGCCGGATCCTCCTGACACCAGTGGGACACGAGGTAGCGGTCGGCGTCGATGGCGTCGTGCTCGACCACGATCATCAGGTGCAACCGGGACCTTTCCGGCTGCTCCTGGGCCGCGGCCGCGCGCCGGGCGAGCAACGCGGGCTCGAGGCGGAGCCGCCGGGCCTGGAAGTCGTTCCACTCGATCAGCCTGCTCCGCAGCTGTCCGCCGATCCGGTGGGCGACGAGCTCGAGAAAGGCGAACGCCGGGGGTATCCCGTCGGGACCGGCGTTGAAGTCGGCGAGGTAGGAGAAGGCCTCCCACGCGTTGTGCACACCGGACGATCGCGGCATTCCCGGACCACCCGCCCGGCGCATCAGCGCACTGAGACCGGGGAACACGACCCCGCCGAGCCACTCCCGCAGCCGATCCTGCTCGGCCGGGGGAAGCAGATCGAGCACCCGGGGACGTTGCACCAGCTGGCGGATCCGTTCGCACTCGGGCGATCCGGGTCGCATGAAGCCGACGACGTACGCGAGCGCGAGCATGCCGCCTTCGTACCGCGAGCAGGCGGTGACGACTTCGATCAGCTGGCTCCGGCCGGTCGAGTGCTGCGGGATGGCGAGTTCGACGTCGAGTGCCTGGCTGATCAGGCGGATCATCAAGGACCTGCCGGTCACGTCGTCCGCGAGCCCGGCTTCGGCCAGCACGTCGACCACGGCCTCGCGGATCACGTGGGCCGGCACCTGGCGCGACACCTCCTCGGCATGGCACCTCCCATTCCGACCGGCCGAACTCGCTCGGGCAGCACGATTTTACCCGGCGAACGTGACGTACCCGCTGCCGAAAAGCGGTCATCTGCGGTCGATCGTGCGCCAGCGAGCGACGTGATCGCTCAACCGGCGCACCGGTTCCGACCCGGGCTCGAGCATCTGGATGGTCATCACCAGCTCGGTCAGCCCGCCCTGGTAGCGCGCGCAGGTGCGCACGAGTTCGAGAACGTGCAACCGGGTCTGGGAATGGTGCGGCACCATCGCCCGGATCTCCGGCCGCAGCCAGCTCAACAGCACCCGCCTGCCACTTTCCTCCGCCACGGACGGAATGGTCAGCAACAGCTCCGTGAGCTCCCAGATCTGATCGAGGGAAAGATCCGTGCCCAGCGCCTCCCGGCGCTCGCCGCCGAGGGACGCCGTGGCGATCGCCGCGCGCGGAAACGGGGCGACGCCGTTCACCGCCGCCCCGATCAGCCGGAGCCACGCTTCGGCGGCGGTTTCCTTCACCCGCACCCGGATCCGCTGGTACGAACGGGGGTCCGCGGCCGGATCGTGGGCGACCACGTGGTGGTAGAACTCGTCCGACACGATCAGCGCGAGCATGGCGCCCGACTCTTTCAACGCGCTCTTGGCTTCCGGCGCGTCGAGGATGCGGAAGGCGAAGCTCGTCGCCTGGCTCACGGTGCCGTGGCTCGCTTGGAAGACTTCGCCCGCGTGCAGCGCGACCCGGAGCTGGACGTTCGCTTCGTCGGCGTGGACGTCGTTGTAGCGGCGGAGCTCCGCGAGCAGGCAGTCCGGAAGCCGGGCCACGAGGCCGGCCTTGGCGATCCCGGCGGGCAGCTGGATCATCGCGCCGTCGCCGGTGTTCTCCTTGAAGCAGTCGTCCCAGGGAAGGCCGACTTCGTCGAACGATGCCCGCAGCAGCTCCCAGAAACCCTCGTGCACCGCCAGCTGGTGGGTCGTGGTGCGCTTCGGGTCGTTGTACCCAGCGATGTCGACGGCCATGATCGTCTTGTGCTGTGCGGCTGGGTCCCCGGTCACCGGACCTCCCCATTACTCGGCAGATCGATTGTCGCAGGTCACCTCGGCCCGGCCAAGCTCGCGCGGCGACGGCGGCCAAGGTGTCCACTCTGGGCGAAAGCTGTCCGAAGACTGTCCTTGACATGCGAAGATTCGGCGTGCCCACGACACGCCTGCACCTGGTGAGCGCGGATGAGGACCACCGCGTCTCGACCATCGAGCTCTTCTTCGACCTGGTCTTCGTCTACGCCATCACCCAGACCACCCAGCTGATGGCCGACCACCTGAGCCCGACCGGGGTCGGGCAGGGGGTGGCCATGCTCGCCGTCCTGTGGTGGTGCTGGTGCAGTTATGCCTGGCTGGGGAACACCATCCACGTCGACCACGGGATCGCGCGGCTGGCGATGTTCGGCGCGATGGGCGTCATGTTCCTGGTGTCGCTGACCATCCCGGAAGCCTTCGTCGACCACCCCGGCGGGTTGTTCGCGCCCGCTTTGTTCGTTGCCTGCTACGCGCTCGTGCGGCTGCTGCACCTCGTTGCCTACCTCGGTGCCGCGAAACACGACCCCGGGCTCCGGCGGGTGCTGCTCAAGATGTTCGTCGGGTTGCTGCCGAGTGTCGGGCTGCTGGCCGTCGCCGCGTTCCTCAGCGGGCCTTGGCAGCTGGGGTTGTGGGTGGTGGCATTGGGAATCGATTACCTCAACGTCTACCTCGCCGGGCCGGACGGGTGGCGGCTCAACGCTCCCGCGCACTTCGCCGAGCGGTTCGGGCTCATCGTAATCATCGCGCTCGGCGAGTCGATCGTCGCGATCGGCATCGGGATCGGGGCGCTGCCGATGTCGTGGCTGGTCGCCGGCGCGGCCGTGTGCGGGCTGACGCTGGCCGCCGGGATGTGGTGGACGTACTTCGACGTCGTCGCGCGTGTGTCCGAGCACCGCCTGACCACTGCGACCGGGGTCGAACGCGCGAAGCTCGCCACCGACTCCTACACCTTCCTGCACCTGCCGCTGATCGCCGGGATCGTGCTGGTCGCCCTCGGCCTGAAGAAGGCGTTCCTCTACATCGCCGACACCGAGCACCACAGCCCCGGCGAAGCGCTGCACGGCGTGCCGATCTGGACGCTCACCGGAGGCCTCGCGCTCTACCTGATCACGCTGAGCGCCCTTCGCAAGCGCAACCTCGGCAGCTGGAACGTCCAGCGGCTGGTCCTCGGCGTGCTGCTGGTCGCGGCGACGCCGCTGCTGGAGCACGTGCCCGCGGCCGTCCTGCTGCTGATCGCCGCCGCCCTGGTGCTCGGGCTCATCACTTTCGAGCGCATCCGGTTCGCCGAGTGGCGCAGGAAAGTGCACACCGCCCACGCGTAAGTGACCCCGCACTGGCGCTGCGCCGTCTCCCGGGTTAACCTACTCGCGAGTAGGTAACGGGATGGAGGGCCACATGGCTGCGCCAAGGAAACGGGACGCGATGGGCTGGGGCCTGTCCGCGCTGACCCGGCTGGCCGGGAGCAAGGTCGTCGATCGGGCCGGGCTGCGCAAGCCCCTCGAAGGCCTGGTCACGGCGGGGACGCGCAACGGCTTCCGCGTCGCCGGCGCGGCGACCCGGTCGTTCAAGTCGGTGCAGAAGCTGGGCAAGCCCGCCCGGCTCGCGCCGGCCGCCGACACCGGGCTGTTCGACCTCACGCCGACCGAGGACCAGCAGCTCATCGTCGAAACGGTGACCGAGTTCGCCGCCGAGCAGCTGCGGCCGGCCGCCGCGGACGCCGACGCCAAGCTCGAGGCGCCCGAGGGACTGCTGAGCCGGGCCGCCGAGCTGGGCATCAGCCTGGTCGGCATCCCCGAGGAGCTCGGCGGCATCGGCACGGAACGCTCGGTGGTGACCAACGCGCTCGTCGCGGAAGCGCTTGCGCACGGCGACCTCGGCCTGGCCGTGGCCGTGCTCGCGCCGTCGGCGGTGAGCACCGCGCTGGTCAGCTGGGGCGACGAGCAGCAGCAGGCCGACTACCTGCCCGCCTTCACCGGCGAGCACGTTCCGGCCGCGGCGCTGGCGCTGCAGGAGCAGAAAGCGCTCTACGACCCCTTCAAGCCCGCTACGAAGGCGCGCCGCACCCCGAAGGGCTACCAGCTCGACGGGGTGAAGTCGCTGGTCCCGCGGGCGACGCAGGCGGAGCTGTTCATCGTGTCGGCCGACCTCGAAGGCCGCGGCCCGGCGCTGTTCCTCGTCGAGTCGTCGAACGCCGGGGTGTCCATCGAGGCCGAGCCGGCGATGGGCCTGCGCGGCGCCGCGACCGGCAAGCTGCACCTCGAGCAGGTCGCGCTGCCCGCGGGCGCGCTGCTCGGCGGCGGGAAGGCGGATGTTTTCGCCGAGGTCGTCCGGCTGTCGCGGCTCGGCTGGGCGGCGCTGGCCGCCGGCACCGCGAAGGCCGTCCTCGACTACGTCGTCCCCTACGTCAACGAGCGGGTCGCGTTCGGCGAGCCGATCAGCCACCGGCAGGCGGTGGCGTTCTCCGTCGCCGACATCGCGATCGAGCTGGAGGGCCTGCGGCTGGTGACGCTGCGCGCCGCGGCGCGGGCCGAGCAGGGCAAGTCCTACGCCCGCGAGGTCGCGCTGGCGCGGAAGCTGGCCGTGGACAAGGGCATGCAGATCGGCAACGCGGGCGTGCAGCTGCTCGGCGGGCACGGCTTCGTCAAGGAGCACCCGGTCGAGCGCTGGTACCGGGACCTGCGGGCCATCGGCGTCATGGAAGGCGCCGTCCTTCTCTAGGCTTCGGAAAGGCAAGTCATGATCAACCTGGAAGTCCCCAAGAAGGCCGGCGCGCTGATCAACCAGGCGTACCAGGCCGCGGCCGAGGTGTTCCGGCCGATCTCGCGCAAGTACGACCGCGCGGAGCACACCTACCCGGCCGAGCTGGACATGTTCGCGGCGCTGCTGGACGGCCTCAACTCCTCCGGCGAGGGCGGCGCGGGCGCGGCGGGGGTACGCCGCTCCGGTTCCGACGATTCGGCCAAGGGAAATCGCAACGGCGCCAACCTGAACGTCGTCCTCGGCACGATCGAGATGTGCTGGGGTGACGTCGGCCTGCTGCTGTCGATGCCGCGCCAGGGCCTCGGCAACGCGGCGATCGGCTCGGTGGCGACGGACGAGCAGCTCGAGCGCTTCTCCGGCATGTGGGCCGCGATGGCGATCACCGAGCCCGCCTTCGGGTCGGACTCGGCGGCGGTCAGCACGACGGCTCGTCTCGACGGCGACCACTACGTGTTGAACGGCGAGAAGATCTTCGTGACGTCGGGCGAGCGCGCGGACGCGGTGGTCGTGTGGGCGACGCTGGACAAGAGCAAGGGCCGCGCGGCGATCAAGTCGTTCGTGGTCGAGAAGGGCACGCCGGGCTTCGAGGTGGTGCGCACCGAGCACAAGCTCGGCATCCGCGCCTCCGACACGGCGGTGCTGCGCTTCGAGAACTGCCGCGTGCCTCGCGAAAACCTGCTGGGAACACCGGAAATCGACACGAAAAAGGGTTTCGCGGGCGTCATGCAGACGTTCGACAACACCCGGCCGCTGGTGGCGGCGATGGCGATCGGCGTGGCCCGCGCGGCGTTGGAGGAGACGCGCGAGATCCTCACCGCGGCCGGTGTCACCATCGACTACGACCGCCCGGCGAACAGCCAGCACGCGGCCGCGGCGGAGTTCCTCCGCCTGGAAGCGGACTACGAGTCGGCGTACCTGCTGACACTGGAATCGGCGTGGATGGCCGACAACCGCCAGCCGAACTCACTGCAGGCATCCATGGCGAAGGCCAAGGCGGGGCGATCGGTGGTGGAGATCGCACTGAAGTGCGTCGAGCTTACCGGGGCGTACAGCGAAGAGTCGCTGCTCGAGAAGTGGGCGCGGGACGCGAAGATTCTCGACATCTTCGAGGGGACGCAGCAGATTCAGCAGCTGATCGTCGCGAGGCGGATCCTCGGGAAGACGTCGACTGAGCTGAAGTAGCGGCAACAGCCGGGAGGCACCCGGCTCTCGCGGGCGAGAGCCGGGTTGCTTCCGATGTAGCGATTCACCGGGAACTTACGATGGCTTGGATGTCCGGCACCCCGCCCACCTGAGGACGTCATGAGCGAATCGGCTACACCACCCGCCAACCCCACGGACGCGCAAGTCGGCTACCAGGCCGCGGTCGCGTTGTGGGTCGGGGAGGCGAACTTGGTGTGGACCAAGTTCAACGCTTTCCTGGTCGCGAACAGCATCGTATTGGCCATCTACGGCCTCACGCTCGGCAGCGCACGGGTGTCCCGCGCCTTCGCCATCGGGCTGCCCGTCGCTGGGCTCGTGCTGTGTCTGGTCTGGTGGGCGCAGACCAAACGCGGTTTCGACTACTTCACCTACTGGATCCTCTCGGCCCGGGAACTGGAGGAAGAAGGCCTCAGCGCCCAGGTGAAGACGGCCGCGCGCGGTGGTTCGTTCGGGGCGGGGAAGCCGGTGTCGATCACCATCGACGGCAAGGCACGCGATCTCCAGATGTCGCGGGTCAGCAGGGCGCTCAAATCGAGTATCGGCGCCTACGCGGTCATCGCCGTCTTCGCTGCCTTGTACATCGTCATGCTGTTCGATTGAGCAACCGAGTCAGGACGACGCGATCCGGTCGTCCAGGAACTCGTCCAGGTAGCGCCACGTCGTGCCTCGCGCCTTCCGGCCCGTCAGGACGCCCAGGTGCCCACCCGGCGCCGTCTTGAAGCGGACCTCTGGGGCCTTGTCCAGCAGCTCCACCACGCGCTCCACCGATGGCCTTGGCGCGATCGTGTCGTTCTCGCCCGCCACCACCAGGGTCGGCACGCGGACCGAAGACAGCGAAATGATCCGGCCGTTCAGGTCCACCTTGCCCTCCGCCAGGTCGTTCGTGCGGAACAATCGGTGGTACAGCTGGCCGAACGTGCGGCCCGGATACGCGTACATGTTGCTCATGAAGTGGTCGACCGCCTCGATCTGGGCCAGGTAATCGCGGTCGTCGAGGTGGGACAGGATCGCCAGCGGCTTGGTGATTTCCTTGCTGATGCCCGTCGCGCGGAACACGCGGCTGACCAAATAGGACGGTGCGCCGCCGAACACCCGGTAAATGGGGGTCAGCAGGTGGCCGTTCGTCAGGTCCACCAGCGGGCGGAACGGCGCCACGATCGGGATGGCCGTGAAGTCGACCGGCGAGCCGATCGCGGTGATCGACGCGATCGGCAGGTCCGGGCGGTCGGCGTTCACCAGCAGCGAGAAGATCCCGCCGAGCGACCACGACACCAGGTGCACGTCCTGGCCACCGGCGTCCGCACTCACGCGCCGGATCGCGCGCGGCAGCACCTCGTCGATCCAGTGCTCGATGCCCAGGCGCCGGTCGGAGAACGCCACCATGCCGTAGTCGACGAGGTAGGTGTTGCGGCCGCCCTCGATCAGGTGCTCGATGAGGCTGCAGCCGCGGCGCAGGTCGAAGCAGATCGCCGGCGCGGCCAGCGGTGGCACCAGCAGGATCGGCGGCCCGGACACCGTCCCGCCGCTGTGCGTCATGCGGTACAGCGAGCGGTTGGGGCCCTGGTCGATCAGCACCCGCGGCATCGGGCGCAGGTCGGCGACGCCGCCGTGCAGCACCTTGCCGACCACGTTCGACGCCGCGGCGGCCAGCCGTGCGGGTGGTGAAACCATTTCTCGTGCCTCCCAAAAGCGGATCCGGAGGCAATCTTGCCGGGCCGGGCGGGCGGACTCAACAGCACCTCACCCGAGAGCACCTGCCAAGCACGTCCAATTCGGACAGTCACTGGTCCGTCCGAGTTACCCCCGGCCCGCTCTCCGCGGCCCGTGCTTCGTACGCCGCGCGGGCCGGGGAATGGGCCGCTGAAGCCAAAAGCCGGTCCGCTTTCAACGTCCGGGCGAGCGCTTCACCCGCGCGCCGCGGCAGCAGCCGCGTGAGCTTGCCCATAGTGCCCAGCGAGCGGGGCACGAAAACGTCGAAACGAGGCTTCCGCAGTGCGGATACAATGGCGTCGGCCACATCTTCCGGCCGCACGGACTTGAACATCTTCGCCTCGCCGAGGCCGCTCGCGAGCTCCGTCCGCACGATGCCCGGCATCACGCACGAGACGTGGACGCCGCTGCCGTGCAGCTCCAGGTGCACCGCCTCGGAGAGCCCGACGACGGCGTGCTTGGTCGCGCAGTAGGTCGCCGCGCCGGGAAAACCGGCCTTGCCCGCGAACGAAGCGACGTTGACGATGTGCCCGCCGCGCCGCGGCCGCATCCGCCGCACCGCCTCGCGCGTGCCGTGGATGACGGCGTGCAGGTTGATCTCCAGCTGACGCCGGGTCGTCGCGTCGCTCTCCTCATCGAGATTGCCGAGCGGCATGATGCCGGCGTTGTTGATCAGCACGTCGATCCGGCCGTGCCGGCGTTCGACCTCGTCGAGGAACTCGGTGAACCCGCGGATGTCGGTGACGTCCAGCGGCAGCGCGTCGGCACCCAGCTCGCCGGCCGTCTTCTCCGCCCGGACCTGGTCGAGGTCGCCGATCACCACCTTCGCGCCCAGCCGGGACAGCGCCGACGCGGTTGCCGCGCCGATCCCCTGCCCGCCGCCGGTGATGACGACGACCTTGCCCGCGAGTTCCTCGACCATGGCGACTCCTTCGTCTGTTGGCACCGCGTCAACAGTGTCACCCGTGCCGCCGCGTCGCGCTACCCCACGCGCTGCTCCAGCACCTGCCCGACCCACTCGCCGACGTTGAACCGGACAGTCGGCTTGAACCCCTGGCTCTCGTAGTACCGCTGCAGTTCGCCGTCACCCCCGGCCCAGCAGTCGACGCGCACGAGGTCGATGCCGCGCCGCCGCGCCTCGTCGAGCGCGTACTCGACGAGGCGCCCGCCGACGCGCCGCCCGGTGAACCGCCGTGACGTGATGAGCAGCCGGATGTACAGCTCGCGCTCGTCGACCGCGGGCACGTGCCGGTCGTGCTCCTCCGAGACGATCAGCGCGCCGGCGGCCTCGCCGTCGACCACCGCGATCCGCAGGCCCGGGTCCGCCGCCATGCCCTTGACCCGCTCGACACGCTTCGGGACCCGGCTCCACGGCTCGGTCCCCCACTGCCCGGAACTGCCGCGGGCGACCAGCCATTCGACGGCTTCGTCGAAGAAGCCCAGCAGGGTGTCCGTATCCCCCGAATCACCCGAACGGATGACGATGTTGTCCATTCCCCTTGTCTACCGCACGGTGAGCACCCGCGGGCCGTCTTCGGTGATGGCGATGGTGTGCTCGACGTGCGCGGCCCGGCTGCCGTCCACGGTGAGGATCGACCAGCCGTCGTCGGCGTAGCGGTAGGCATCGCCGCCCCGGGTGAGCATCGGCTCGATCGCCAGCGCGAGTCCCGGTTTGAGCCGCATCCCGCGACCCGCGCGGCCCTCGTTCGGCAGGTGCGGGTCTTCGTGCATCGCGCGGCCGATCCCGTGGCCGCCGTGGTCCTCGAGCATGCCGTGGCCGCGTGCGCGGCCGGCGGCGCCGATCGCGGACGAGATGTCGCCGAGCTTCGCACCCGGCTGGGCGGCGGCGATCCCGGCGGCCAGCGCCCGCTCGGTGGCCTCGATGAGCGCGAGGTCGGCGGGATCGGCGTTGCCGACGACGAAGCTGATCGCCGCGTCCCCGTTCCAGCCGTCGAGGACGGCGCCGCAGTCGATGCTGACCAGGTCGCCGTCCTGGAGGCGGTACGCGGTCGGGATGCCGTGCACGACGACGTCGTTGACGCTGGCGCAGAGGACGTTCGGGTAGGGCGTCGGCGCCGACCGCGGCTGGTAGTGCAGGAACGACGGTTTCGCGCCGGCTTCGCTGATGACGTGGGCGGCGACTTCGTCCAGCTCACGCAGCGAGACGCCGATCGAGGCCGCCTCCTTGACCGCGTGCAGGGTGTTCGCCACCACCCGGCCCGCTTCGCGCATCATCGCCAGCTCGGACTCCGTTTTGATCTCGACCATGACGATAACTATACCGGTATAGTTATCGCTGTCCAGCGGGGGCGCGTTCAGCCGGTGGCTCGGTCGGCGTCATCCGGAGTTCAACGAGCGCTGATTGACTTCGTTCGTTCACGACTTCTCTCGCGACGAGGACGAATTGACCCAGTCAATGCCTTCCGGCGGCGATCCGTTGGCCGCGTTCACTGTCGAACTCGAGGAAATCCGGGCGAAAGCCGCAGCGGCTCAGGAGAAGCTCCGGTCCGCCGTCGCCACCGTGCGGTCGCCGGACGGCGCGGTCACGGTGACCGTCGGCCCGAGCGGCGTCCTGCAGGACCTCCGGTTCGGCCCCCGCGCGTACGAACGTTCCCCGCAAACCCTGTCCGGCCTGGTGCTGCAGCTGATCGGCCAGGCGCAGCAGAAGGTCTCGGCCGAGGTCGCCGACGCGTTCAGCGGCATGGTCGGCGAGAACTCGGCCGCCCGGGAGCTGCTCGACGAGTTCTTGCCGGAGCCGGAACCCGACGCCGGCGGCGCCTCCGCACCGCAGCAGGCGCCCGAGGAGCCTCCGGCGCCCCCGCAGCACCGGCCACAGCCGGGTCCGCAGCAGCCACAACGCGGTCAGCCGCCCCGCCGTCCCCGGCAAGCGCCGGAAGACGACGACGGCGAAAGCAACCCCTGGTAGTACGGAGGAGAACCGGTGGTTTCCGGAGCAGGTTTCTCGGTCGATCCCGCCGAGCTGCAGAAGTTCAGCCAGTTCCTGTCGGGCAGCACGCAGCCGGCGGTGCAGGACGCCGCGAACCGGATGCAGGCCGCCAACGGGTTCGACAACGCCGCGTTCGGCATCCTGCTCGCGCAGGTGCTCGCCGTGCCCTCGCGGATCACGATGGCGGTGATCACCGGCGAGATCGGCAACCTCGCCGGGGACATCGGCAAGTCGGCGGCCGACGTGAAGAAGGCCGCCGAAACGTACGCGACCCACGACTCGAACACGGCACAGGGTTTGAGCACCTTCGAGACGGAGCTGGGCCAGTGACCGTTCCCATCACGGCATCGAACTCCACGACCGGGGCCGGCGTCTTCGACAGCTGGAAGCAGGTCGGCGACTCGATCGGCAAGGTCCAGACCGAACACGGCGGTGACCTGGCGGCCGTCGGCGTCGAGCTGGGCATCAACGTCATCAGCGCCGTGCTCGACACCGTCGCGTTCGCCATGGACCCGCTCGCGAAGCTGATCGCCGCGGGCCTGGGCTGGCTGATCGAGCACGTCTCGTTCCTGAAGTGGCCGCTGGACCAGGTCGCGGGCAACCCGTCGGAGGTCACGAAGGTCGCCAACGAGCTGCACAAGATCGGCGAAGCGCTGCGCAACACCGGCACCGAGCTCGACGGCACGCTCAAGTCGACGATCACCCAGTGGCAGGGCAAGGGCTACGACAGCTTCCAGAAATCGATCGACGACCGGAAGGGCTGGATCGACGCGAACGCGAAGGCGTCGGACGTCGCCGGCTACATGGTCGAGACCACCGGGGCGCTGATCGCCGCGGTCCGCGCGCTGCTGCGCGACATCATCACGACGATCCTCGGCGACATCATCTCCACGATGCTGATCGCCCTCGCGATGGCCGCGTTCACCTTCGGCGCGTCGATCGCTGTCGGCGTGAGCAAGATCGTCGTGCAGGTCTCGATCCAGGTCGCGGCGATGGCGGCCAAGCTCGCCAAGGTCGTCGCCTACGCCGGGCGCACCATGGCCCGGCTCACCCAGCTGTCGAAGCTGGTCAAGCCGAAGCCGGGCAGCACGAACCCGGGACACGAGCTGACGAACCTGCCCCCGAGCGGGAACACCGTGCCGAACTTCTCGCGGCCGCTGCCGCCGAAACCGGGCACCGCGGTCACCCACGACGGCCCCGGCACCGGCGGCGCCACGCCGAGCACCCGCCCCCCGGGCGACGGCACCGTCCCGAACTTCTCGCGGCCGCTGCCGAAGCCCGCGGACCCGCCACCCGCGCCCAAGCCGCCGTCCCCGCAGTCACACCTGAGCGAGCACGATTTCCCGATGATCAAGAAGCACGAGGACTGGCTGAAGACCAAGTTCGGGGACAGCTACCAGAAGATGAAGTTCGTCGACGACTGGCTGAAGGCCGAGCACCCGGACTACTACCCGATGCTGAAGGCGCTGTCCGACGCCAAGAGCTCGAAGAACTTCGCCGGCTGGGCGGGCAAGGACATCGTGCAGGTCGACCGGGGTCTCACCGACATCCAGATGCAGGCGGAAGCCGCCTGGGCCGAGGAGGACAAGAAGCAGCAGCAGCCCTGATCAGGCGACGCCGAGGTGGCGTGAGATCAGCATCTTCTGGACCTCGCTCGTCCCCTCGCCGATCTCCAGGATCTTCGCGTCGCGGTAGAAGCGGCTCACCGGGAACTCGTTCATGAACCCGTAGCCGCCGAAGATCTGTGTGGCGTCGCGCGCGTTGTCCATCGCCGCGTTGGACGCCACCAGCTTCGCGATCGACGCCTCTTTCTTGAACGGCTCGCCGCGCAGCATCTTCGACGCCGCCTGGTAGTACGCCAGGCGGGCGGTGTGCGTGCGGACCTCCATGTCCGCGATCTTGAACTGGATCGCCTGGTACTCGCCGATCCGCTTGCCGAACGCCACCCGGTCCTTGACGTACTTGAGGCACTCGTCCACGCAGCCCTGCGCGAGACCGACCGACAACGCGGCGATCGCGACGCGGCCTTCGTCCAAAATAGACAGGAACTGCGCGTACCCGCGGCCACGGACGCCGATCAGGTTCTCCGCCGGCACCCGGACGTCCGAAAAGGACAGTTCGTGGGTGTCCGAGCAGTTCCAGCCGACCTTGGAGTACTTCGGGGCCACCGCGAAGCCCGGTGTGCCGGACGGGATCAGGATCGCCGAGATCTCCTTGCGGCCGTTCTCCATCACGTCGGTGACGGCGGTGGCCGTGACGAACCGGGTGATGTCGGTGCCCGAGTTCGTGATGAACGCCTTGGTGCCGTTGACGACCCACTCGTCACCGTCCAGAGAGGCACGCGTGCGCGTCGCTCCCGCGTCCGAACCGCCGCCGGGTTCGGTCAAGCCGAAGCCGCCCAAAGCGGTGCCCTCGCACAGCGAAGGGAGCCACTTCTCCTTCTGCTCCTGCGTTCCGAAGCGGTAGATCGGCATCGCGCCGAGGGAGACGCCGGCCTCCAGGGTGATCGCCACGGACGAATCGACCCGGGCCAGCTCCTCCAGCGCCAGGCACAGCGCGAAGTAGTCGCCGCCCATGCCGCCGAACTCCTCGGGGAACGGGAGGCCGAACAGACCCATCTCGCCCATCTTCGCGACGATGGCGTACGGGAACTCTTCCTTCTCGTACAGGTCGCCGATCACCGGCGCGACCTCCGCGTGCGCGAAGTCCTCGACGGTCTTGCGGAGGGACTCGTACTCCTCGTCCAGGCGGAAGTCGATCACTGCTGCTCCTCTTGGGGCTTGACGACGGCAAGGGTTTCGTCCAGCGCGACCTGTTGGCCCACCCGGACGGGGAGTTCGCTGACCACACCGTCGATCGGCGCGGTGACCGTGTGCTCCATCTTCATCGCTTCGACGACCAGCAACGGCGCCCCCGCCTGCACCACGTCACCGGCCGCGACCTTCACCACGAGCACCGTGCCCGGCATCGGGCTGGTGACCGGGCCCGCGCCGGCGGCCTCGCCGCGCGAAGCCAGCACGAACTCCTGTTCCCCGAACGGAAAACTCAGCCCGTCGCGCGCCAGCCAGACCGTCCGGCCCGGAGCGCACGCCTGGCGGTAGCGGTGGAACCCGCCCGCGTGCCGGATCTCGAGCACGTCGCCGTCGCGGCGGGCGGAGACCCGGACCGGGGCGGCGTCGTCGACGGACACCGTCGCGGCGGCGGGTGTGCCCTGCACCCGGACCACCGCGCGGGCGGCGCCGGACTTCAACCGGAACGTCACCCCGCCGGAGCCGCCCATCCGCCAGCCGTCCGGCACGTCCCACGGGTCCACCACCGGCCCGGACGGCTGCAGCTCCAGGAACCGGTCCAGGGCGGCCGCGACGAAGAACTCCGCGGGCACCTCCGTTGAGACCAAAGTGGACAGCCGGCGGTCGACGAGCTCGGTGTCCAGCCGGCCGGCGCGGACGTCGGCGTCGGCCAGCAGGCCGCGCAGGAACGCCGTGTTCGTGCCGATGCCCAGCAACGCCGTGTCGGCCAGCGCCAGGTCGAGCCGGTGCAGCGCCGCCGCGCGGTCCGGGCCCCAGGCGATGACCTTGGCCAGCATCGGGTCGTAGTTCGAGCCGACCACCGCACCGGGCGCCATCCAGGAGTCGACGCGCACGCCGTCGCCGGACGGCTCGTGCACCGCCAGCACCGTCCCACCCGTCGGGATGAAGCCGCGCGCCGGGTCTTCGGCGTACACGCGAGCTTCGACCGCGTGTCCATTGAGGACGACGTCTTCCTGCCGGAGGGTAAGGTGTTCCCCTGCCGCCACCCGGACCTGCCACTCGACGAGGTCGAGGCCGGTGACCAGCTCGGTGACCGGGTGCTCGACCTGCAGCCGGGTGTTCATCTCCATGAAGAAGAACTCGTCCGGGTCGTGGGCCGACATGATGAACTCGACGGTTCCGGCGCCCACGTACCCGACCGAGCGCGCGGCCTCGACCGCCGCCGAGCCCATCTTTTCGCGCGTCGCGGCATCCAGCAGCACCGACGGCGCTTCTTCGATGATCTTCTGGTGCCGCCGCTGCAGGCTGCACTCGCGCTCGCCGAGGTGGACGACGTTGCCGTGCGTGTCGGCCAGCACCTGGATCTCGATGTGCCGCGGGGTCGTGACGAACCGCTCCATCAGCAGCGTGTCGTCGCCGAAGGATCCCTTGGCTTCGCGCCGCGCGGACTCGATCGCGGCGTCCAGTTCCTCGGGCGCGTGCACCAGGCGCATCCCCTTGCCGCCACCGCCGGCGGACGGCTTGATCAGCAGCGGGTAGCCGACCTTTGCGGCGGCTTCCGCGAAGCCACCGGAGGGTATGTCCACATCGGACGCACCGGGGACGACCGGGACCCCGGCCTTCGACACCGTCGCCTTGGCGCGGATCTTGTCGCCCATGGCGTCGATCGCCGCGACCGGCGGGCCGATGAACACCAGCCCGGCGGCCTCGCAGGCCCGCGCGAACTCGGCGTTCTCCGCCAGGAAGCCGTACCCGGGGTGCACCGCCTGCGCACCGGAAGCCACGGCGGCGTCCACGATGGCCGGGATCGACAGGTAGCTCTTCGACGCCTCCGCGGGCCCGATCCGCACGGCCGCGTGCGCCTCGCGGACGTGCCGGGCGTCGGCGTCCGCGTCGCTGTACACGGCGACCGCGCGGATGCCGAGGTCCCGCAGCGTGCGGATGACCCGGACCGCGATCTCGCCCCGGTTCGCGACCAAAACTGAGTCGAACATGCCCCTCACATCCGGAAGACGCCGTAGTTGACCTCGGACAGCGGTGCGTTGGCCGCGGCCGAGAGGGCGAGGCCGAGCACCGTGCGGGTGTCCGCCGGGTCGATGACGCCGTCGTCCCACAGCCGGGCCGTCGAGTAGTACGGGCTGCCCTGCGCCTCGTACTGCTCGCGGATCGGGTCCTTGAACGCCTCTTCTTCTTCCGTGGACCATTCGCCGCCACGTGCTTCGATCGAGTCACGGCGGACCGTCGACAGCACCGAAGCCGCCTGCTCGCCGCCCATCACCGAGATCCGCGCGTTGGGCCACATCCACAGGAACCGCGGCGAGTACGCCCGGCCGCACATCGAGTAGTTGCCCGCCCCGAACGAGCCGCCGATGACGACGGTCAGCTTCGGCACCCGCGCGCAGGCCACCGCGGTGACCATCTTCGCGCCGTGCTTGGCGATGCCGCCGGCCTCGTAGGCGCGCCCGACCATGAAGCCGGTGATGTTCTGCAGGAACAGCAGCGGGATCGAACGCTTGTCGCACAGCTCGATGAAGTGCGCGCCCTTCATCGCCGACTCGGCGAAGAGCACGCCGTTGTTCGCGATGATGCCGACCGGGTGGCCGTGGATCCGGGCGAACCCGGTGACCAGCGTGGCGCCGTACTCCTTCTTGAACTCGCCGAACCGGCTGCCGTCGACGATCCGGGCGATCACCTCGCGCACGTCGTACGGCGTGCGCGGGTCGGTCGGCACGACGCCGTACAGCTCGGCCGGGTCGACGGCGGGCGCCTCGGTCGGCAGGACGTCCCACGGCCGCGGCGTGCGCGGGCCGAGCGTCGAGACGATTTGGCGGACGATCCGCAGCGCGTGCGCGTCGTCGTCGGCGAGGTGGTCGGTGACGCCGGACTGGCGCGAGTGCACGTCGCCGCCGCCGAGTTCCTCGGCCGTGACGACCTCACCGGTCGCCGCCTTCACCAGCGGCGGCCCGCCGAGGAAGATCGTGCCCTGGTTCCGCACGATCACGGCTTCGTCGCTCATCGCCGGGACGTACGCGCCGCCCGCGGTGCACGAACCGAGCACCGCCGCGATCTGCGGGATGCCGTGCGCGGACATCGTCGCCTGGTTGTAGAAGATCCGGCCGAAGTGTTCACGATCCGGGAAGACCTCGTCCTGCCTGGGCAGGAACGCGCCGCCGGAGTCCACCAGGTAGACGCACGGCAGGTTGTTGTGCAGCGCGACCTCCTGGGCGCGCAGGTGCTTCTTCACCGTCATCGGGTAGTACGTGCCGCCCTTGACGGTGGCGTCGTTGGCGACGACCACGCATTCCCGGCCCGACACCCGCCCGACGCCGGTGATGATGCCGGCCGACGGCGCTTCGTCGTCGTAGAGCCCGTTCGCCGCCAGCGGGGACAGCTCCAGGAACGGTGACCCCGGGTCGAGCAGCGTGTCGACGCGGTCGCGCGGCAGCAGCTTGCCGCGCTCGACGTGCCGGGTGCGCGCCTTCTCCGGCCCGCCGAGCCGGGCGCTCGCCAAGCGTTTGCGGAGGTCTTCCACCAGCTCCGCGTGGGAGGTGGCGTTGCGGGCGTAGGCCTCGCTGTCCGGGGCAGCGGTGGTCCCCAGTGCCGGCGTGTCCATGGGCTCCCTCGAAGTTAGCGGTCGTTAACCTCCGCCTCGATGTTAGCGACCGCTAACGTGGGTGTCCAGTGGCCGGAACGCGCGAAAGGCCACCCCGGCGGACCGGGGTGGCCTGCACGGGCCCGGTCAGCCGATCGCCGCCCGCAGCGGGGCGTAGTAGCCGCCCGACTGCCCGGCCGCGGTCGGGTGGTAGGACTCGATCACCGGCCAGGTCAGGCTGTGCAGGTAATCGTCGGCCGACGAGCAGATGTTGTGCCCGGCGAACGACGGCCGGACGTCGACGAAGGTCGCACCCGCCGAGCCGGCCCGCGACTGGATGACCGACGCGAGCGCGTCGGCGCCCGAGTTGATCGCCGTGCGCTTGGTGTCGCTCAGCCCGACCCAGCAGGAGCCGGGCACGGTGTAGAAGCGCGGGTAGGACAGGACGACGAGCCGGGCACCCGGCGCCTTGGCCTTGATCGCGTTGTAGGTGTTGGTCAGCAGCGGCGGCAGCGTGTTGTTCACGTACGCCTTGGCCGTGTTGACCCGGTTCACGCAGTCGGAATCACTGCCCAGGGTGCAGGTGGTGATCACATCGCTGAACCCGGCGTCGTTCCCGCCGACGGTCACCGTGACGAGCGTGGCCGACGAGGGGATGGAGTTCGCCTGGTTGATCACGTCCCCGGTCTTCGCCCCCGAGCAGGCGAGGAACGTGAACGAGGTTCCGCTGTGGGCGTTGGTCCACAGCTGTGGATAGGCCTTGGAGCTGCGGTAACAGCTCCCGGAACTGCCGTAGCTGCCGGCCCCCACCCCGGAGGAGTAGGAGTCGCCGAGCGCGGCGTAGACGGTCCCGGCGGCATGGGCGAGGCCCGTGACGCCGAGGCTGGCAAGGACAACGGCCCCCAGGGCCGTGCTCAACCGTAGGAGGGATCGCCGGAAATTACGGGTTGGAACAGCCATGGGTCACTCCTTTGTGACAGGGCCGACCCAAATAGGACAGCAGGTGAAAGCCTGCCAAGGAACCCCTGGTTACCGGTAGGTACCCACTCGGCCCACACCGGAAGTGTGAAACCCCAGCGGTTCGTCAGCGAGCCTCGAGTGAACGCGAATCGGCGGCCCGCCAAAGCGCCGGGACGCGGGCTCGGGCCACCGTGGCGCCGCTCGGTGTTAGCGCTCGCTAACCTGCCGCTCTAAACTGACCGGATGCCGGCCAACTCCACCCCTCTCGTGAACGGCGAGAAGGCGAACAGGCGCGAACAGATCCTGTCCGCGGCCGCCGAGCTGTTCGCCCACCACGGCTTCCACGGCGTCGGCATCGACGACATCGGCGCCGCGGTGGGCATCTCCGGCCCGGCGCTCTACCGGCACTTCCGCAGCAAGGACGCGATCCTCGGCGAGATGCTGAACTCGATCAGCCGTTACCTGCTCGACGGCGGCGCGGCGCGGGCCGCCCGGCCGGGGGAGCCCGACGACACGCTGACCGGCCTCGTGCGGTTCCACGTCGGCTTCGCGCTCGCGCACCCGGCCTTGATCACCGTTCAGGAGCGCAACCTCGCCAACCTCACCGACGCCGACCGCAAGCAGGTGCGCGCGCTCCAGCGCCAGTACGTCGAGGTGTGGGTGCGCGTGATCCGCGAAGCCGTCCCGGACCTGGGGGAACGGCAGGCGCGGTCGGCGGCACACGCCGTGTTCGGACTGATCAACTCGACCCCGTACAACCGCCATCTCGGTGACGACGAGCTCGCCGAACTGCTCTGCCGGCTCGCGCTGGGTGCCCTTCGCGCGGCCGGGTGATCATCGGCGGAGCAAGGTATCCCGCCGAGCGCCGTCGTGGTGTTTGATGGGGCACGTGGACCCGGATTGGAGCGAGCACGAGCGTCGGCTCGTCGAGAAGGCTCAGCGCGCGTTGACCGCGCTGAGCGTCGGCGACGACGCCGAAGCACTGGGCGAGGTCGCCCCCTCGGCCGCCGAGCCGCAGGCCCGCGCGGACGAGACGAAGGCCCTGATGCTGCTGCTCTTCGGCGAGTGCAGCGCGATGGTCTCCACCCTCGGCGACGGGGGCAGCGCCCCGGTCAAGGTCCAGGTCTTCGACGAGGACGGCGAAGAGGTCTCCATCGACCAGGCCGACCCGCCGGTGCGGACCGCGGTCCGGACGCTGCTCGCGGAGGTGCACGGCAACACCGAAGCCGCGCAGGAGCAGGTCGAGATCGCGCTCGCCAACGCGGCCCCGGACGAGGTCGACAGCCTCGTCCTGCAGGCATTGCGCTGGACCATCCGGCTGTCGGTGGAGTGCCTGGACCGCGACCTGCCGGTGGCGCCCTGGATCTCCGAGGCCGTCTCGGACTAGGGCCCCCGCTACGCCACGGAACGTCGGTTTCGTCTGATGAGCACTTTCGCCACGATCAGGTCGACGATCCAGCCCAGTGTCTGCCCCAGCGGGATCAGCGAGGGCACGCTTGCCGGGTCGACGCCCCCGAAGGGGGCCTGGGCCAGAAGGAACACCGGCACCAGGACACGCGATGTGACCGCGAGGAACGTCAGCGCGTAGTTGCGCATCATCCACGCCCGGTGCGCAGCGAAGTCACGTCGACGGGCCGCCCGGTACGCGAGGGCGCCGGTGACCAGCCACTGGACGGCCGCGGTGATGAGGCCGATCTGCGTGAGGAGCCGGCCGGACCACACCGCGACCGGGAGCGCGGCCACCGCCGACGGCAGGACATCGGCGAGGAGGTAGCTCCGGCCGAGCGTCCGGTGCAGCCGCCGGCGCGCCCGCACCGCCGGCATGAACTGCAGCGGGCCGAGCACGAGCGCCACCGCGGCCGTGAAGATGTGCGCCACCAGCACCGCGTAGTGGAGGTTGTCGCGCACCTCGATGCGGCTGCTGCCGGGGTTCAGGCCCAGGTACGGGTACGTGAGCACCAGCCCGAACCCGATCGCGACGACGAGCAGCCACCATGGTTTCCGCATCCGGCGATGGTTTCGCGGCAGGGGCGGCGCGGTCGTCCGTCGCGGAGCGGCTGGTGCCGGTACGTCCGCGGACGTACATGGCGAGGGTGAGTTCTGCCTGGTAGCAGGCTCATCCCGCTCAGGGCTCTAGCCGAGCAGGTGCTTGACCAGAGCCGCGATCTGGCCGGTTTCGATGAGGAACGAATCGTGCCCGTACGGCGAGGACACGATCGACGGCTCCGGTGCCCCGGGGATCCCGGCCGCGATCTCCGCCGACTGGTACAGCGGGTAGAGCCGGTCGCTGTCGACGCCGCCGATCACCGCCCGCGCCGTCACCCGGCCCAGCGCCGCCGCCACGCCGCCGCGGCCGCGGCCGACGTCGTGGGTGTTCATCGACTCGGTCAGCACCAGGTAGCTGTTCGCGTCGAAGCGGCGCGCCAGCTTGTCCGCGTGGTGGTCCAAATAGGACTCGACGGCGAACCGGCCGCCGCGCAGGGGGTCTTCGCCGTCCTGCGGAGAACGGCCGAACCGCTGGGCCAGCTCCGGTTCGCTGCGGTAGGTGACGTGGGCGATCCGCCGGGCGACGCCGAGTCCGGCGACGGGTCCCGAAGGCGCCGAGTAGTAGTCGCCGCCGTGGAAGGACGGGTCGCCGCGGATCGCGTGCAGCTGCGGTGCCGCCCAGGCGATCTGCTCGGCCGACGCCCGGCCGGTCGACGCCAGCACCAGCACCGAAGCCACCCGCGACGGCAGCGACACCGCCCACTCCAGCGCGCGCATCCCGCCCATCGACCCGCCGACGACGGCCGCCCAGCGGCCGATGCCCAGTGCGTCCGCCAGCACCGCTTCGGCCGCGACCTGGTCGCGGACCGTCACCACGGGGAACCGGCTGCCCCACGGCCGCCCGTCGGGTGAAAGCGACGACGGCCCGGTCGAGCCCTGGCAGCCACCCAGCACGTTCGGGACCACGACGAAGAACTCGTTCGTGTCGACGGCCTTCCCCGGCCCGATCAGCCCGTCCCACCAGCCCGCGCTCGGGTGCCCCGGCCCGGCGGGCCCGGCCGCGTGGCTGTCCCCGGTCAAGGCGTGCTCGACGAGGATCGCGTTGGACGCGTCGGAGTTCAGCGTCCCCCACGTCTCGTACGCGAGCGAGAACGAAGACAGCACGCCACCGGCCTCCAGCGCGAGCGCGCCGGGGCCGGTGACGAACTTCCGGCGGCCCGGCGGATCCCCGATCCGCCAGGCGCCGGTGACGGGCCCAGCCGTCACAGTTCCGCCTTGGCCGCCCGGAATCCGGCCTCGAGGTCGGCCTTGAGGTCCTCGATGCCCTCCAGCCCGACGGCGAGCCGGACCAGGCCGGGCGTGACGCCGCTGGAGAGCTGTTCCTCCGGGTTGAGCTGGCTGTGTGTGGTCGACGCCGGGTGCACGATCAGGCTCCGGACGTCACCGATGTTCACCAGCTGGCTGTGCAGCTCGGTGCCGTCGACGAACTTCCGGCCTGCCGCAACAGCACTGTCGCCGCCGCGCAATTCGAAAGACAGGACCGCGCCCGCGCCGCGCGGGAGGTACTTCTGCGCGTTGGCGTGGTGCGGGCTCGACGGCAGGCCGGCGTAGTAGACCCTCTCGACCTCGTCGCGCTGCTCCAGCCACTCGGCCAGTGCCTGCGCGTTCGAGACGTGCCGCTCGAGGCGCAGCGACAGGGTTTCGATGCCCTGCAGGATCAGGAAGCTGTTCAGCGGCGCGATCGCCGCGCCGGTGTCGCGAAGGATCTGTACGCGCGCCTTCGCCGCGTACGCGCCCGGGCCGAGCGCCTCCCAGTACTTAAGGCCGTGGTAGCTCGGGTCCGGCTCGTTGAAGCCGGGGAACTTCGCCGGGTCCTTCCCGAAGTCGAACGTGCCGCCGTCGACCAGCACGCCGGCCACCGTCGTGCCGTGGCCGCCGAGGTACTTCGTCGCGGAGTGCACGACGACGTCGGCGCCGTGCTCGATCGGGCGCAGCAGGTACGGCGTCGGCACGGTGTTGTCGACGACGAGCGGGACACCCGCCTCGTGCGCGACGTCGGCGACGCCCCGGATGTCGAGGACGTTGCTGCCCGGGTTGGCCAGCGTCTCGGCGAAGAACAGCTTGGTGTTCGGCCGGACGGCGGCGCGCCACTGCTCGAGGTCGTCCTGGTCGTCGATGAACGTGACCTCGACCCCGAGCTTCGGCAGCGTGTAGTGGAAGAGGTTGTAGGTGCCGCCGTAGAGCGACGGGCTCGAGACGAAGTGGTCGCCCGCCCCCGCGAGGTTCAGGATCGCCGCCGTGGTCGCGGCCGAGCCGGACGCGAACGCCAGCGCCGCGACGCCGCCTTCGAGCGCGGCGAGCCGCTGCTCCAGCACGTCCTGGGTCGGGTTCATGATCCGGGTGTAGATGTTGCCGGGCTCGGCGAGGCTGAACAGGTCGGCGCCGTGCTGGCTGTCGCGGAAGACGTACGACGTCGTCTGGTAGATCGGCGTCGCCCGGGCCCCGGTGGCCGGGTCCGGCGCGGCACCCGCGTGGATCTGCTTGGTCTCGAAGGACCACGCCGAAGTCTCGGCCATCGGTTTTTCTCCTTGCGGCTCAAGGGGTTCGTGAAGGGGGCTGCCGGGACGAAGCTACGTGGGCCGAACGGCCTACCCAACCCTTCCCACCTCCTGGGAGGCGAGTTGTCTTGCCATATGAATCTCTTTGTGATTAAGATATTTACCAGGGAGATTCACAGACAGGGAGGCAGTCATGAGCGAGCGGGTGCAAGTGCTGGTGGTCGGGGCCGGATTGGGCGGGCTGTCGGCGTCGCTGTTCCTGGCACAGGCGGGAGTGGACGTGCTGACCGTCGAGCGGCACGCGGGGACGTCGGTCCACTCCCGCGCCGCCGGGCAGAACTGGCGCACCATGGAGTTGTTCCGCTGGGCGGGAATCGACCGCGAAGTGCTGGCCGCGAGCCCGCGGGCGTCGCAGGGGCTGCGGATCACGGTCGCGACCAGCCTGGCCGGCGGGGTGCTGCACCGGCTCGTCCAGGACGGCAGCGAGTTCGACGTCTCGGCGTCGACCACGCTGCCCGCCGGCATGGCCGGCCAGGACGTCGTGGAGCCGATCCTGCTGGCGCACGCGGAAAAGGCGGGCGCGCGGGTGGCGTTCCGGACCGAGCTGACCGACCTGGTCCAGGACGACGACGGCGTCACCGCGACCCTGCGCCACCGCGAGACCGGCGAGGAAACCGTGGTGCGTGCGGACTACGTCGTCGCCGCCGACGGCGGGCGCAGCGGCATCCGGCAGCGGCTCGGCATCGAGACCACCGGAATGGACGCACTGAGCCACTGCCTCGGCGTGGTGTTCGACGCCGACCTCGGCGACCGCGTCCAGGCCGGCGTGTCCGACCTGTTCTACCTGCAGCACCCGGACTTCACGGCCGGGTTCGTCACCACCGATGTACCGAACCGGTACGTCTTCGCCCCGGACTACTTCCCGGACCGCGGCGAAAGCCCGGCGGACTTCACCCACGACAAGCTCGTCGCGATGATCCGCGCCGCCACCGACCTGCCGGACCTGGACCCGGAGATCGTCTGGACGGGCTCGTGGGAGATCGCGGCGCGGCTCGCCGACCGGTTCCGCGCCGGACGCGTCTTCTTGATCGGCGACGCGGCGAAGGTGACGCCGCCGACCGGCGGGATGGGCGGCAACACGGCGGTCGGCGACGCCGCGGACCTCGCGTGGAAGCTCGCCGCGGTGCTGCGCGGCGAAGCGGGTCCCGCACTGCTGGACACCTACGAGGCCGAGCGGAAGCCGATCGCGCGGATGGTCATCGACACCTCTCTGCACAACATGAAGCAGCGCATGCACCCCGATCTCGACGTCTCCGGGCTGACGAAGGCCGAAGACCAGCTGGCGATCCTCCTCGGGTTCCGCTACCGCTCGACGGCGGTGCTCTCGGAGGAGCCGGACGACGGCGAGCGCGTCGAGGACGTGCGAGCCCCGACCGGGCGGCCCGGCTTCCGGGCGCCGGGTATGGCGTCCACTGTGGACCTGCTCGGGCACTCGTGGGTGCTGCTGTGCGCGGGCGACGGCACGCGGTGGCGGCCGGCCGCCGCGGACATCGCGGCGGAGCTGGGCGTCCGCCTCGACTGCCACACGATCGACGACGACGTCTTCGCCGCGCGTTATGGCCTTTCGACGGGCGGCGCGTCGCTGGTGCGTCCCGACGGCATCGTCGCGTGGCGATCCCCGGGGCCGGCCGAAGACGCCGCCGGTGAGCTGTGGCGGGTCCTGACGGCGGTCCTGTCCCGCTAGCCGGACACCGGGCGGCCCTTGGCGCGTCACCCGGGCGACCGCGCACCGCCCGGGCGGAGCAGCGCATCCTCGGCGAGAATGCTCTCGTGGTTTCGGTGCGCAGCGTGGTCGACCGGGTGGGGCCGACGCTGCTCCACGCGCTCCAGGTGCCCGACGACTCGCCCGCCGTCGCCGACGTCGTCATCGCCGAACCCGGTGGGGCCCTCACCCTGTCCGCCGGCGACCTCGTGCTCGGCGTCGCCACGACCGGGCCCGAAGACGCCGCCGAGCTGGTGAAGCAGAGCGCCGGGCAGGGCGCCGCCGCCGTCCTGCTCAAGCCGCCGCTGGCCGCGAAACCGGCGGTGAAGCGGGCCGCGAAGGCCAGCGGGATCGCGCTGATCCAGGTGCACGCCGCGACCTCGTGGGCGCAGCTCGTCTGGCTGCTGCGGACCGTCCTGGACGCCCTCGCCGACGAGTCGGAGGACCTCGACCCCGGGTCCGGCGACCTGTTCCGGCTGGCCGACGCCGTCGCGAGCGTCGTCGACGCGCCGGTGACCATCGAGGACACCAACTCGCGCGTGCTCGCCTACTCCGCGCGCCAGGACCTGACCGACCCCGCCCGCGTCGCCACGATCATGGGCCGGCGCATCCCGGACGACGTCCTCGCGCGGTTCCGGTCGCGCGGGGTGTTCCGCGAGCTGTCCCGTGGCCGGCAGACGATCTTCGTCCCGGCCCAGCGCGACGGCACGCTGCCGCGGCTGATCGTGCCGATCCGGATGGGCGGCGAGCTGCTCGGGTCGATGTGGGCGGTGGTCGCCGGGCCGGTGTCGGACGAGCGCGCGGCCGCGTTCGCCGACGCGGCCCCGGTCGTCGCGCTGCACCTGCTGCGGCGGCGCGCGCACACCGACGCGCAGCGCCGCGCGTCGGCCGAGCTGCTGCGCGCGGTGCTCGAAGGCCGGGCGAACCCGCGCAAGGCGATGGCGGAGCTGGACCTGTCCGACGAGCCGCACCGCGTGGTCGTCATCGAGGTCACCGGCGGCGACGGGCGCGACGCCGAAGGCCTGCGGCTCGCCCTGCTCGAACGGATCTCCCAGGGCATCGGCAGCCGCCCGGTGGCGACCGAGCTCGGCGGGCTGCTCTACGCCGTGGTGCCGGACCGGCCGGGTCCGGGCGGCTGGGCCGAGCTGAGGCAGGCCCTGGACGCGCAACCGGCGTCCCGGCGCGGCGGGGCACCGCGGGCGGCGGCGGGCTCCCCCGGCGGGATCGGCGACCTCTCGGCGTCACGCGCCCAGGCCGACGAAGCCCTCGGCCTGCTGCGCGCCGAAATCCTCGCCGAGCGCGTGATCGCCTTCGACGAGGCCTGGACGGCGTTGACGCTGCACCGCGGCGCGACGGCGGCCTCGGCGGCGCAAGTCGCCGATCTCGGCCCGCTGCGCACCCTGCGCGCGCACGACGAATCGGGCAAGGCCGGGTACGTCGAGACGCTCTACGAGTGGCTGCGGCACCCCGGCGACCCGCGGGCGGCGGCGCGGGAGCTGCGGATCCACCCGAACACCCTGCGGTACCGGATGCGGAAGCTCCTCGAGCTGGTGCCGCTGGACCTAGACGACCCCGACGTCCGGCTGGCCCTGCTGACCCAGCTCGTCGCCGTGCGCTGGAGCTGATGGGCCGTTCGGCCCAGCGTTTCACCCATGCGTTACTCCGCATGGATCGCGCCGATCGTTCGGAAATGTCTTTTCCAGCCGAAAGATGGTGGATTCCGAAGATCGCGTGCCGCATTTTCTCTTCACCACCCCGGGTAGCCGGGTCGTTGCCAGAGGAGTTCCTCCATGAGCAGTTCGGAGCGGTTCGGTAAGGCCATCAAGCTGGGTGCGGTGTCCGCGCTCTCCCTGGTCGCCCTGGTCGTCCCGGCCGCAGGAGCCGGGAGCGCCGTCGCGGCGCCGAGCGGCGACTGCTTCACCCCCACCCACGCCGCGGACCGCAGCAAGGACGGCCACGCCGACTCGGTGTCCCCGGCGGAGGCGGCCCGCATCGAAGCGGACATGCAGAGCAAGCTCGCCGGCAAGCGCACGGCGTTCTCCGCCCAGGCGGCCGCGGTCTCGATCCCGGTGTACTTCCACGTGATCACCAGCGGTTCGACCGGCAACCTGCCCGCGTCGACGATCACCAAGCAGATCTCGGTCCTGAACAGCGCCTACGCGTCGAGCGGCTTCAGCTTCTCGCTCGTGAGCACCGACTACACGAACAACTCCACCTGGTACAACGGCATCACCGACGGCACCTCGGCCGAGCGCAACATGAAGAACGCCCTGCGCAAGGGCGGCAAGAACGCGCTGAACGTCTACACCGCCAGCCTCGGCGACGACCTGCTCGGCTGGGCGACGTTCCCGTCGAACTACAGCTCCCAGCCGAAGATGGACGGCGTGGTGCTGCTGGACGAGTCCCTCCCGGGCCGCTCGGCGACGAATTTCAACGAAGGCGACACGGCAACCCACGAGGTCGGCCACTGGATGGGCCTCTACCACACGTTCCAGGGCGGCTGCTCGGGTTCGGGCGACTACGTGTCGGACACCCCGGCCGAAGCAACGGCGACGTCCGGCTGCCCGACGAACAAGGACACCTGCACCTCGACCGGCAAGGACCCGGTCCACAACTTCATGGACTACAGCTACGACAGCTGCATGTACGAGTTCACCGCGGGCCAGACCTCGCGGATGAAGAGCGCGTGGTCGGCGTACCGCGCCTGAGCCTCCGCTTCCCGCGGCGGAAACCGTGAAGGCCTCCTCGGATTCCGAGGGGGCCTTCACGGCACCTGGTAGCTGAGGTCCTTCGCCACCAGCCGCGAAGGCCGCAAGTGAACCCAAACCGCGCCCACGTCCCCGTGCAGGTACTCGCGGAACCGCGGATCCCACCGCTCCTCGTCCACCCCCAGATACCGCACCAGCTTCCGCCGGCCACGCGCGACATCGAACGGCCGCAGCTCCGCATCACCGCTCGCCAAAACCTGCAGGACCACCCCGGTGCCGAGCTCACAGACATCCACCGTCAGCGCGATCCGCGGCCGCTCGCGGAGGAGCGCCGGCAAGCGGGACCACGGGCCGCTGAGGATCCAGAACGCGCCGTCCTCCCACAGGTACCAGGTGGGCCGGACCGTCGGGCCGTCCGTGGCCACCCGCGCCGTCAACGGCCTGGCGAGGAAGTCGTCGATCACGCGACCAGCAACGTCTTGCCCACCGTCGTGCGCGACTCGATCGCCGCGTGGGCGTCCGCCGCCTTCTCCAGGGGGAACCGCTGGCCGATCACCGGTACCAGCTGCCCCGTCGCCGCCGCGGCCAACGCCGACTCCGTGAACGCCCGCAGCTGCGCCGGCCCTCCGAGCGAGCGCACCAGCGAAACTCCCCGCGCCGCGGCGTCCTCTTCGGACACTTCGGCCCACGAACCGCCCGCCAGCCCGTACACCGCCATCCGGCCGCCCGGGCGCAGCAGCCCGAACGCCGCCGTGCCGATCGCCCCGCCCACGCCGTCGAACACGACGTCCACCGGGCCGACCGAGGACGTCCAGTCCGGCCGCAGGTAGTCGGCCACGGCGTCGGCCCCGAGCACGTGCGCCACCTTCGCCGGGCCGCCCGCCGCGCCGATCACCGTGGCTCCCGCCGCCTTCGCCAGCTGGACCAGCAGGCCACCGACACCGCCCGCCGCCGCCTCGACCAGCACCCGATCGCCCGGGCGCACCCGGGTCGCGTGCACCAAGCCGGTCGCCGTCCGGCCGTCCGCGAGCAGCGCCACCGCCGCGTCGAGCGACAGCGCGGGCGGCACCTCGAACACCGCCGCGGCGTCCACCGCGACGCGCTCGGCGTACCCGCCGGAGCCGCCGGTCGACGTGACCACCCGCTGCCCCGCCAGCCCCGGGTCCACCCCCGGCCCGACCGCGCTGATCACGCCGCCGACGCCGTTGCCCGGGATCACCGGCAGCGCGACCCGGAACGGCCCCGGCGCGCCCGCCCGGAACTGCGTCTCGACGAACGTGGTGTTCGCGAACACCACCTCCACCAGCACCTGCCCGGGCCCCGGGACCGGATCCGGTGCCTCCCCCGGGACCAGGACCTCCGGACCGCCGAACTCTCTCAACCACACTGCACGCATGCCGCAACCCTGCGACTTCGAGTGAAGTCGAGGTCAAGGGTCTTGTTCCGCCAGCACCACGAATGCGGCTCAGAACTGTCCGTACAGCACGATGACACCGCCGTCCGGGTGGTTCACCGTGAGTGGCAACACCACCCCGATTCCGGACGCAGACCGACCCAGGAGGCCGACCGTGCGTATCGCCGTTCCCCGTGAGATCAAGAAGCACGAATACCGGGTGGCGCTGACCCCGGCCGGGGTGCACGAGCTGGCCGGCCGCGGGCACGACGTCTTCGTCGAGACCGGCGCCGGGGTGGGTTCGTCCATCACCGACGAGGAGTACGTCGCCGCCGGCGCGAAGATCCTCGCCACCGCCGACGAGACCTGGGCCGAGGGCGAGCTCGTCCTCAAGGTCAAGGAGCCCATCGCCGAGGAGTACGGCCGGCTCCGGCGCGACCAGGTCCTCTTCACCTACCTCCACATCGCCGCCGACCGGCCGCTGACCGACGCGCTGCTGGCGGCCGGCACCACCGCGATCGCCTACGAGACGGTGCAGACGGCCAGCGGCGCGCTGCCGCTGCTCGCCCCGATGTCCGAGGTCGCGGGCCGGCTGGCCCCGCAGGTCGGCGCGTTCTCCCTGATGAAGCCCAGCGGCGGCCGCGGTGTGCTGCCCGGCGGCATCCCGGGTGTGCACCCGGCGCGCGTCGTCGTCATCGGCGGCGGGGTCGCGGGCCTGAACGCCGCCCGCGTGGCGCTCGGCCTCGGCTCGGACGTCGAGATCCTCGACACCAACGTCGACCGCCTCCGCCAGATCGACCACGACTTCGGCGGCCGCATCCGCACGGTGACGTCCAACCGGCTGTCGGTCGAGGAGGCCGTGCTGCAGGCCGACCTGGTCATCGGGGCGGTGCTCGTCCCCGGCGCGAAGGCGCCGAAGCTGGTCTCGAACGACCTGGTGGCCCGCATGAAGCCGGGCAGCGTGCTCGTCGACATCGCGATCGACCAGGGCGGCTGCTTCGCCGACTCGCGCCCCACGACGCACGACGACCCGACCTACACCGTGCACGAGTCGCTCTTCTACTGCGTCGCGAACATGCCGGGCGCGGTGCCCCGAACGTCGACCTACGGCCTCACGAACGTCACGCTGCCTTACGCGGTCCAGCTGGCCGAGCACGGCTGGAAGGCCGCGCTCCAGGCCGACGCCGCGCTCGCGAAGGGCCTCAACACCCACGCCGGCGCCCTGACGAACGCCCCGGTCGCACTGGCCCACAACCTCCCGCACACCCCCCTGGACACAGTCCTAGCCTGACCGCCTGACCGCCTGACCGCCTGACCGCCTGACCGCCTGACCGCATTTCCCCGAGCGGGTTCCTGCCGCACCCCGGCAGGAGCCCGCTCCCTTTTTCGACAGCCCCCACACCGCTCGAGCCGACACCACGCGCCAAGAAACTCGGCGGTAAGCATGAGAATGGGAGCACTGTTCCCCTGTTCCCCTGTTCCCCTGTTCCCGAGGCCCCCGGCAGACGCGATAGCCGTTCAGCCCGGCCAGCACAATATCCGCCACCCCCCAACCACGCTGGAAGCCGAGCACAAGGCACCGTGGGGGTCCGGGGGGCTCGGCCCCCCGGGAGAAACGACGAAGTCGACATGAGCGGCGAAGCCGCGATGCAGAGACGAAGGGGCGACCCGCTCAACCAGCCTGGGGGTCACTGGGAGCGGGCCGCCGATACCTAGCTTAGAGGGGTCTGGCGGACTTGGCTGCACCGGGTCGGCAAGTCGCACGAATTCTTTACCAAGTTGATCTGGCCGGAGATCATGAATCCTCTGGTCACGGCGGCCGAGACCCCTACTCGCCGGTAGCGGAAAGTGACGAAGGTCGCTCTCGGGCGTTCCGTGCGCGCGAGCGCCGCCGGTAGGGCAGGATGACGCCGCATCAGCGGGGAACGTTAGGGGACGGTATGCACGACGGCAGTGGCCGGATTGTGGTGCAGAACCTGAGCAAGCGGTTCGGCGCAGTGAACGCCGTGCAGAACCTCAGCTTCACGGTGGAACCTGGTTCGGTGACGGGCTTCCTGGGTCCGAACGGCGCCGGCAAGACGACGACGTTGCGCATGTTGCTCGGGTTGGTGACACCCACGTCGGGGACGGCGACGATCAACGGGCGGCCGCACGCGCAGCTGGGGAGCCCGGCGCGGGTGGTCGGCTCGGTTTTGGAAAACGAGGGTTTCCACCCGGGCCGGACGGCCCGCAACCACCTCCGGGTGTACGCCGCGGCCATCGGTGTGCCGGATCGGCGCGCGGACGAGGTGCTCGGCCTGGTGGGTCTGGGCAGCGCTGCGGACCGCAAGGCGGGCGGGTTCTCGCTCGGCATGCGGCAGCGGCTGGCGCTGGCGACGGCGCTGCTGGGCGATCCGCAGGTGCTGGTGCTCGACGAGCCGACGAACGGCCTCGATCCCGAGGGGATCCTGTGGCTGCGCAACTTCCTGCGGTCGTACGCGCGGGAGCAGCGGCGGACCGTGCTGGTTTCGAGCCACCTGCTCAACGAGGTGGAGCAGCTGATCGACCAGGTCGTGATCGTCAGCCAGGGTGTCACGCGCTACTACGGGCCGCTGGAGCAGCTGCGCAAGAGCCAGCAGTCGCGGGTGCTGGTGCAGCCCGCGGATCCGTCGGCGCTGGTGAAGGCGTTGCAGGACAACGGCATCGTCGGGGTTTCGCCGACGCCGGACGGCCGGGTCGCGGTGGCCGGGTCGAGCGTCCAGCAGATCGGTGACATCGCCGCGAAGGCGGGGATCGCCGTCTACGGGATGCAGGAGGAGCACGCCGATCTGGAGCGGATGTTCTTCCAGCTGACGCAGGGCCAGTACGCCGGCGCGCCGGGTCAGCCGCCGCCGGGCTACCCGCCGCAGCCGCAGTACCAGGGCCCGCCGCCTGGTTACCCGCCGCAGCAGCAGCACTACCAGCAGGGTCCGCCGTCGGGCCCGCAGCAGCAGCAACAGCAGCAGTACTGGGGAGGACCGCAGCAGTGATGGGCAACCTGATCAAGGCGGAGTTCCGCAAGACGCTGTCGCTGAAGACGTGGTGGGTGCTGCTGATCCCGCTGGCGCTGGTGGCGTTCTGGCTGACGTTCTTCTGGGGCAAGATCACGAACAACTTCGTGGACTACATCGGCGGCTCCGACGCTCGCGAGATCGCGAGAGCGGTCGGCCTGGACGCGAGCAAGCTGCCGGTCGGGCTGCTGGCGTTCGCGCACGGTGTGAACATCGCGCAGCTGATCCCCGGCCTGTTCGGCGTTTTCGCGCTGGCCGGCGAGTACCGCAACAAGACGATCACGACGACGTTCCTGACGGCGCCGAACCGGGTCACCGCGCTGACCGCGAAGATGCTCACGTACGTGGCGTGGGGCGCGATCTACGGTCTGGTGAGCGCCGGCGTCTCGGCGATCGCGGTGATGGCCTCGGTCGATTCCAGCCGGTGGCCCAGCGCGGGCCAGTGGCTGGCCGCGCTCGGCGGGACGATCCTGGCCTCGGTGCTGGTGACGCTGTTCGGCATCGGGTTCGGCGCGGTGCTGCGCAACGTGCCGCTGGCCGTGGTGCTGTTCCTGGTGTGGTTCCTGATCGTGGAGAACGTGCTCGTCATCGCGCTCTGGGGCCCGGCCGACATCCTGGGCGGCCTCCTGCCGAACGGCACCGCCAACGGGATCGTGGGCGGGATCGCGGCGGACGCGTTCGGGATCAACTCGCTCAACCTGCCGGGCGGTGTCGACCACTGGTCGGCCCTCGGCCTGCAGCTGGCGGCGGGCGCGCCGGGCGTGATCTCGTGGTGGGCGTCGGCGCTGATCTTCTTCGCGTGGACGATGATTTTCTTCGGCCTCGGCTGGGCGGGCAACCAGAAGCGCGACATCACGTAGTTCCGCACTCCCGCGAAGGCCCCCCCGAGCAGGACGAGGTGGCCGTCCCGGCCTTCGACGACATATAATTTGGGTTGTGGGGGATAAAGTACCCAGTCTCATATTAACAACTGAAGATGCCCACGACAAAGAAAATGTACAACT